>JBJMPB010000357.1:0-12597 GCA_045803455.1 Gemmatimonadales bacterium
ATCCTCGGGGAAGGGCTATCTGGTGGAGCTGACGAGCCAAGGGGAGGGAGCCACTTCGTCGATCAAGGAGAAGCCCCAGGAGGTGGGGGGAATGGGGCAGTCGCCCCGCTAAACCCAATCAGCACGCGTTTCAGCCTGCTACGGCGGCGTCTATAACGGCCCCGCCGTCCTGCCAAACTTGCATACAGTTCGGTCGGACTCCTCTCAGGCGCCCGATCGCGTTTGGGCGCCGCAACTCGCCATCCCGCTACAATTTACCTAAGGTGTTGATTTCTCGCATCTTAGGTAGTATATTGGCCGACTTCAAATTCTGGCTCGGCCTCAGTCGTGGCTGTTCACCGAGCAAGGGACGATGGTCCCTGAGGAGGCTAGTAGCGTGACAATCAAGGCACGTAGCAAGCGTCGGCCGGTACGACCAGCGCAGATCGCCCGTGCAATCGATGAAGGCCGGGAAAGTCTCGATCTCTACCTCGACGAGATCAGCCGGGTCCCCCTCCTCAATCGGGAAGAGGAGATGGAGCTGGCCCGGAAAGCCTTCAAGGGCAACGTCGCGGCCCAAGAGCGCCTGGCCCGTCACAACGTGCGTTTTGTCGTGTCGGTAGCCAAGAAATTTCAGAACCGGGGCGTCCCTCTCGTGGACCTTATCGGCGAGGGTAACCTCGGGCTGATGACCGCGGCCCGGAAGTTCGATCCGGATCGGGGGGTCAAGTTCATCTCCTATGCCGTGTGGTGGATTCGTCAGGCAGTCCAGGCGGCTATCGCCCGTCACGGCAGGCCGGTTCGGGTTCCCCTCAACCGCACCGCAGACCTGAGCCGGCTCGGCCGGACCACTACGCTCCTGAAAGACCGGCTGGGCCGTATGCCCACCACCGAGGAGCTCGCCCGTGCCACCGGTCTTACCGTCGAGGCGGTTCGCTCCCTGAGCGCGCTGAACTCGGAGGCGGTCCGGTTGGACCACCCCACCCGGGATGGCGAAGGCAACGAGCGGATCGAAAGATTTACCAGCGGTGAGCAGGAAAGCACCGACATGAGCACCATGGCTAACAGCCAGACTCGGGACATCGAAGCTGCCCTGGCCGCTTTGCCGCCTCGGGATGCCAAGGTGCTGCGCCTTTATTTTGGTCTGGACGACGGCAACAGCCGAACCCTCGAGGAAATTGGCCGGATGATGGGCGTCACCCGCGAGCGGATCAGACAGCTCCGGGATCGTGCTCTGCTCCGTCTGCGCGAGGGCGAAACCGGAGAACGGCTGCGGGATTTAGTGGCCTGATCGGAAGCTAAGCTGGGAGCTCAAGCAAAGACCCCTCGTTCTCGGGGGGTCTTTATCTTTCCCAGCTCCTAGCTCCTAGCTCCCAGCTCCTAGCTACCAGCGCCCAGCTCCCGACTCCCAGCTCCCCCATGCTCCCTGTCCCGTATGCTATCAACCGCCGCGACGACGGCATCCTCATCGAGTGGGATGACCGAGGCCACAAGGCCTTCTTCCCGGCACGACTGCTTCGGCTGGCGTGTCCTTGCGCCGGTTGCATTGAGGAGATCAGCGGGCGCCCGCTGCTCGACCCGGCTAGCGTGTCGGCCGATATAAAACCAGTAAGCCTGGCTCTGGTTGGCGCCTATGGTCTCCGAGTGCACTGGAGTGATGGCCACAGTACGGGCATCTACACCTTCCAACAACTTCTGCGTGGGTGTCCCTGCGATAGTTGCGCTCGCACCGGCTCACCCGAGGGCAGGTGACCCGGAACACATCATGAGCACGCAGGCAGAGACAATCTGTACGCCTGTTTCGGTACCTCATCAACCACTCGGGCGGAGCCCAACATGAGCAGTCGGGAACATTCGGTTCTCGGAGAGGGAGCGCTCGCCGGATTGATCGGCGGGGCGATCGTTGCGGTCTGGTATCTCGTCGTGGATGTTGCCAAGGGGCAGCCGCTGCATACGCCGAACGTGCTCGGCCAGGTGTTCGTGGGACGAGACACAACACCTGGCTATCATGTCATGCCCCAGGCAGTAGCCGAGTACTCGGTTCTTCACTTCGGGGTATTCATCGTGCTCGGCATGCTTCTGGTATGGCTGGCACACCTGGCTTCGCGAAACCCATCGCTGCGGATGGGAGTCTGGCTCGGGCTGGTGATCGGATTTCTGTTCTTTCTCGGCCTATTGATGATGCTGTATTCCCTGACCGATAACCGGTTTCCCTGGCTGACCTCGACGACGGGTAGCGTGCTGGGAATGGGATCGATGGCGTTCCTGCTTTGGCGCCGGCATCCGGGCCTGCGTGGCACCTTCGACCAGGCCGCCCTTGGAGCCGAGGTCAAGCCGCCACCCCATCCTCCTGGTAGAGCTACAGGCGACTCGATCAGGTAGCAGCTACCTCCCGCCTTGCGCTTCGGAGATTCCAGCCCCAATGTGATGCAAGCGTCCGTTAGCGGCATCACTAGGGCCTGCTCCGGAGGTGACGCATGCTGGATACCAGCCACTCCACCATGGCTGAGGGGACGGATGTCGGGATCCTGGGGGGTCTCGCCGTCGCCACTTGGTTCCTTCTCCTCGATACTATCGCAGGGCACCCCTTCCAGACTCCGAGTCTGCTGGGGCAAGTCGTCTTGTTCGGCGACTCCACTCCCGACACCAGTCATCTGGTCTTTGGTGCCATACTGGTCTATACCGCTTTCCACTTCGCCGTCTTCGCGCTACTCGGGATGGGTTTGGTTGTGCTGGTGCACTGGGGAGTGCGCGACCCGGTAGTGCGGTACGCCTTGCTTCCGGTCTTTCTGGTTTTCGAAGTGCTTTTTTATGGGCTGCTCGAGGTGTTCTCCGAGCGAACCAACGAGCTGTTCCCCTTCTGGGCTGTAGTGGTCGCGAACACGCTGGCGGCTGCCTGCATGGCACTGTATCTGTGGAACCGGCACCCCGATTTTCGCGCCGCCTGCCGCGAGGTTCCACTGGGGGATGCTCCGCAATGACATAGTCTTCCCGACGCAATTACCTTCCAGCCTCACCCCATTCCGGCCGGGTCTGTGCGTCGGCAATTTCGCTCCGTCGCTTTCATCTTTTCCATCTCGCTCGCTTTCACGCCGCCATTGGCGGCGCAGCTCGAGCCGCCCTCCAGTGGCGGCGTTGTGGCGCTCGACCAGGAGCTCCGCATGTTGGGGCACTACAAGCGGGTGCTGATGATCGGTGCCCATCCGGACGACGAGGACACCGAATTACTCACGGTCCTGGTCCGGGGAACGGGAGCGGAGGCCGCCTACCTGTCGCTCAACCGGGGTGAGGGCGGCCAGAATCTGATCGGTCCAGAGTTGGGGGAGGCGCTGGGCCTGCTCAGGACCGAGGAGCTGCTGGCCGCCCGGCGCTTGGATGGGGCACGCCAGTACTTCACCCGGGCCTATGATTTCGGCTTCTCCAAGACGATGGACGAAACCTGGCAGCACTGGCCTCGGGACACGATTCTCAAGGATGTAGTCAGAATCGTTCGTCGGTTTCGACCTCAGATCATTGTCTCGATCTTCAGCGGCACTCCGCGAGATGGACACGGCCAGCACCAGGCCGCGGGCTGGTCCGCCCAGGAGGCGTTCCGAATTGCTGGGGACTCGAGCCGTTTCCCCGAGCTCTTCGCCGAGGAAGGCCTGCTGCCCTGGACGGTGCTCAAGTTGTACCGCAGTGCCCGATTCGATACAACCGCCACCACCCTCACGCTGAACGGCGGTACCCTCGACCCGGCAGTCGGGAAGTCCTACCATCAGATCGCTATGGCAGGTCGCAGCCTGCACCGCTCTCAGGATATGGGGCAGCTGCAGCGCATGGGACCGTCCACCGTGCGACTCGCTCTGGTGGAAGACCGCACCGGTTCTGGTGGAGTAGCGCTCTTTGGCGGCATCGACACCACTCTGTCGGCCATGCCCCTCGGCGAGCGTCGGCGGGCCAGCTCAGCCGACCTGGTCCGGTCCTCTCCCGCGGTGCCGGAGCTTCTGCGTTACTCCGCACGGATCGACTCCCTCTTGCTCGCCCGAGGGAACCCAACCCTTCAGCGCGGACTGCTTGCCCGAGCCGCGAGTGACCTCGACCACGCCGTAGCGGTGCCACCGCAAGCGTCTCCCGGGTCTCGCGGCGTCTATTATACCCGCGGCATTGAGCTGGAGGATCAGCTGGGGCACCTCAATGCCGCCGCCTGGCACCTGGGAGGAACGGTCTTCGACGTTGTGGTAGACGATGACCGCGTCATTCCCGGCCAGCAGCTCCACTGGACACTGTCCACCTGGAATACCTCGGCCAGACCCCGCCTTGCCGACATGCGGGCGGCGCAGTGCATCCCGCTGGGAGAATGTCGCAGCCCCGACCGGCCACCCGCATCGGAAACCATTCTTCCCGGACAGGTGGGAACCATCTCGCTCGAATATCCGGTGCTGGAGCAGCCTCTTTCCACGCCGTACTTCCTGATGCAGCCGCGAGCCGGTGACATCTACCGGTGGCCCGAGGCTCAGACCGGAGAACTGGCCGGGAGTCTGCCCTACGGAGAGCCCTTTGAATCACCGACCTTCCTGGGGACGGTAGAGGCCAACGCCGGTGAGGGAGACAGCTTGGGTGCCGTCCGCACCCAGGAAGCGGTCTTTCAATTCAACGATCAGGCACGGGGAGAGGTGCGCCGGCCGTTGTTCGTCGTGCCCCGGGTTGACGTCAAGCTGGAGCCGGGCACCGAACTCTGGCCGCTGAGCTCACTGGCTCCCCACCGGTTCACCGTCACCTTGACTCACGGTGCGCGGGACTCGACCAGTGGAACGGTCAGTCTTCAAGTGCCGCCGGGCTGGCCTGCCGTTCCCCCGCAGCGCTTCAGCTTTAGCACCGAGGATGAGCGCGAGACCTTCGACTTCGATGTAAAACCACCGCCCAAGATCAACTCGGGGAGAGTAGCGATCGAGGCGGTGGCCCGCGATGCCGGCGGAACGGTGTACGATGTCGGCCTCTACACGGTGGATTACCCGCACATTCGTCCGCGGGCGTACACTCGGCACGCTTCTGCCACGCTGCAACTTGCCTCCCTGGTGCTGCCCCGACTCACCCGGGTGGGTTACGTTCGCGGAGCGGCAGACCGGGTGCCTGAAGCTTTGACTGACGTCGGAATCCCCATCACCCTGCTCAGTCCCCAGATTCTGGAGCGAGGAATTCTCGACCGGTTCGACGCCATCGTCATTGGTCCTCGAGCCTATGAAACAGATTCAGCACTGGTAGAAAACAACCGGCGACTGCTGAATTATGCCCGGCGCGGCGGTCTGGTCATCGTACAGTATCAGCAGTTGCGGTTCTTTAACGGCGGCTTCGCCCCATTCCCGATAAAGGTGGGCGGCCCGCCGCTGCCCCCGCCCGGTTCGGCCGACAAGACATCGGCATCCCCCCGTTCGAGCCAGCCGGTAAGCCACGACCGGGTAACGGATGAACGCGCTCCCGTCCGCCTCCTGGTGCCGGATCATCCACTGTTCCGGAAACCGAACCGCCTTAGCTCCCCGGACTGGCAAGGCTGGATCCAGGAGCGGGGACTCTATTTCGCGCGGAGTTGGGATCGGCACTACCGCCCGGTGCTGGAAACGCATGACCCGGGCGAGGCACCGCTCTCGGGCGGCCTGCTGATCGCGACAGTGGGCAAAGGCACCTACGTGTACACCGGACTGAGCTTCTTCCGGCAGTTGCCCGCCGGCGTGCCGGGAGCATTCCGTTTGTTCGCCAATCTCCTGGCTCTCCGGCAATGACCTCCGGAACAGCCCGTCCCATACTCTCGACCTTGTCCGTCCTCTCCGTCTTCGCCGTTCTCTCCGCCGTCTCCTGCATCTCCGATCACCGAACTCCTGTCGTGCTCTACTCCCCCCACGGACGGGACCAGCTCGAGTTGCTGGAGCGCGACTTCGAGCGGCGGCGCCCCGATATTGATGTGCGGTGGCTGGATATGGGATCGCAGGAGATTCTGGATCGATTGCGTTTCGAGCGGGTGAATCCCCAGGCCGACGTCTGGTTCGGGGGACCGACGACCATCTTCGATCGGGGGATTCACGATTCTCTGCTCACTCCATATCGCCCCTCGTGGGCCGGACAAGTGAGCGGGAGTGCGGTGAGCGGTTTCTACTACCCGGTGTACCGGACCCCGGCAGTGATTGCGTATAACAGCCGAGCGGTGTCCCGGGAAGCAGCGCCCAAGGATTGGGACGACGTGCTGCTCCCGCGCTGGCGTGACAAAGTCATCATCCGGGATCCGATGGCGAGTGGAACTATGCGCGCCATCTGGGGTCTCATTCTGGTGCGAAGCTTTCGTCAAACCGGCGACACCGCATGGGGGATGGATTGGCTCCGCCGCCTCGACGCACAGACCAAGACATACACGATCAGTCCGGCATTGTTGTACGAGAAGCTCGCCCGGCAGGAGGGTCTGATCAGCCTCTGGGATTTGCAGGACATCCTGATCAGTCAGGCCAAAGGAATACCGCTGGGATACGTTTTCCCGAGCAGTGGTACCGTGGTAATCGATGACGCGGTTGGATTGGTACGAGGATCCCGGCATCCCGAGGCGGCTCGCGCGTTCATCGAATACGTCGGGAGTGAGGCCGCGCAGCTGCTCACCGCACGTGAAGTGTTCCGTCTGCCGGCCCGCATCGACCTGCCGTCTGACCGGGTGCCGGCCTGGGTGGCTCAGGTCGAGCGGGAAATGGTGGTGGCCGACATGGACTGGGGCCTGCTCTCCCGCAACGGGCCCGCCTGGATGAGCTACTGGGACCAGCACGTTCGCGGGACGGGAAGAGCCCAGCCGTGACCCCACCCTTGCCCTTTCTCCGGCTGGAAGATCTGAGCAAGTGTTTCGGAGCCACCCTGGCGGTGGACCACGTATCGCTCGACCTCGAGCGGGGTGAGATCCTGGCGCTGTTGGGACCGAGCGGCAGCGGGAAGACCACGACCTTGCGGTTGCTGGCAGGCTTCGAAGTACCTGACTCCGGGCGCGTCCTGGTGGAGCAGGATGACGTCACCGCCGTTGCTCCAGTGGCGCGGAGGTTCGGCATGGTCTTCCAGCATTATGCCCTCTTTCCTCACCTCGACGTCGGTCAGAACGTGGCCTTCGGCCTGGAGTCCCTGGGCGTCAGCGGCGAAGAGCTGAGCGAGCGGGTTTCCCGCGCGCTGGCACTGGTGGACCTGGCGGGTTTCGAGCGCCGGCGGATCGGCCAACTTTCCGGCGGGCAACAACAGCGGGTCGCGCTGGCCAGAGCCCTCGCCCCCGAGCCACGGGTTCTGCTGCTGGACGAGCCGCTCTCCAACCTGGATCCAGCGCTGCGGGAACGAACCCGCCGGGAAATTCGGGAGCTGATCCGACGCGTCGGTATCACCTCTGTGTTCGTCACCCACGAGCAGGAGGAAGCCTTCGATCTGGGCGACCGGGTTGCCGTGCTTCGAGGAGGACGGCTCGAGCAGGTGGGCACGCCGGAGGACCTGTATGCCGCGCCCGCCACCGAGTTCGTGGCCGAGTTTGTCGGCCGGTCGAGCAGTATTCCCGTCACGGTGCTGGGCCCGGGCGATCGCGGTCTTCGGGTAGCCGTTGAGGGGGTGGAGTGGCAGCTCACCGACGAGGCATCGACCTCGGTGCCCGCAGGCCCGGCATTGATGGTAGTGCGTCCGGAAGCGCTGCGTCTTCTGGATTCAGCCCCTGGCAGCATCAACGGGGTCATCACCCAGCGGCGGTTCACCGGATCGGCCAGCCTCTACACCGTCGTCACCGATGGAGGGGCGTCCCTGGAGGTGAGCGGCCCGCCCCGGGCCGTCTCTCCGGGGCAGCGAACCGGAATTCTCCCGAGCCGGCGCGCCGGCGGCGGCATTCATCTCTTTCCGGCACGCGCGACGTGAAGCGCGACACCCGCTCCAGTGTCGCCGCCGGGCTGCTGCTGCTGTTTCTCGCCTGGCTGGTTTTGTATCCGCTGCTGCTGGTGCTGATCGAAGGTTTTCGCGGCCCCGATGGATGGACTCTCGATTTCGTACGGCAGTTCTTTCAAAGACGCAACGAGGCACAAGCGCTGTGGGGTAGCCTGTGGATCTCGGTGGCTACCGTCGTTCTCGCGGCCGGCATCGGGGTGCCGCTCGCCTTCTGGTTTTGGCGCTACGACGTTCCCGGCAGGAGGACGCTAGGCGGTCTGGTCGCGCTGCCGGCGGTGTTGCCGCCCTTGGTGGGCGTCATCGCCTTTCTCTTCCTCTACGGCGAGAGCGGCTTCACGTCGCTTCTGGTCCAGTGGTTGTTCGGTCTGGATGAGCCTCCCTGGCGGCTGCAGGGCGCGGCCGCGATTCTCCTGGTCCACGCCTATTCGATGTACGTCTACTTCTATCTGTTTACCCGCGCCGGTTTGTCTTCGCTCGATGCCTCAGTCTTCGAGGCGGCGGCCAGTCTCGGAGCCGGCCGGGGGCGCACGTTCCGGCGGGTGGTGCTGCCGTTGCTCTACCCATCGCTTGGGGGAGGTGCGCTGCTCACCTTCATGACCGCGCTGGCTTCTTTCAGCGCGCCCTACATCTTCGGCGGCGGCTTCCGGGTCATGCCCACCCAGATCGTAGCCACCCGGCTGAATGGCGACGACCAGCTGGCGATGATCGAGACCGCATCACTCACGCTGCTCGCCCTATTGGCTCTCTGGCTGCTTCGGGGAGCCCGCTCCGCCAACGAGCAGAGCGGAGGGCGCAAAGGCGTCCCTCCGGCGCTGGTGCCGATTCGGAGTCCAGCGGCGCGGTTGCTGGTCGCGGTGCTCGGATGGGGCCTGGCCCTGGTGCTGTTGCTACCCCATCTGACGCTCCTGCTGGTCTCGTTCGTACCTGCCGGCACCTGGACTACGGAGCCGTTTCCTCCAGCCTACACCTGGCGCAACTATCTCACTTTGATCCAGGACCCGGTCCGGGCCCGTCCGCTGCTGAACAGCCTGTGGCTGGCCACAGCTGCCACCGGTGTGGCCGTCGCCATCGCGCTGTTCGCCGGGATCCTGTCGGTCCGGAGCCGAGTCCGAACCGGCGGGGCAATCCAGGGCCTGCTGACGCTGCCATGGGCCGTGCCCGGAACCGTCTTTGCCATTGCACTGGCCACCGCGTTCAGTGTTCACGCCCCACTGGCTGGCCGATTCATTCTGGTTGGCACCCTCTGGATCCTTCCTCTTGCGTATCTCGTCAGGGATCTGCCGCTGACCGGCCGGGCGGTGCTGGCCGGACTCCGGGGGCTCGATCCCTCGCTGGATGAGGCAGCGGCCACGCTGGGCGCCGGGTGGTGGCGTACCCTGCGGAGAGTGACCTTACCACTGCTCCGGCCGGCTCTGGTGGCAGGTGCGAGCCTGGCCTTTGTCACCGCGTTCGGCGATTTCGTGACCTCGATCATGCTATACACCTACGACAGCAGACCGATCTCGCTGGAGATTCTGTCCAGCCTCAGACAATCCGATGTCGGAGTGGCGGCAGCCTATGGAGTAGTGTTGATGGCCGTCAGCGCGTTGGTCTTTGCGGTCGGCGCGGAGCAGGGCAGCTCCGGATGAATCAGTTCCGGCGGCTGGCCGTGCTGATCGAGGTCAACTTCGTGGACATGATCGGCTTCATGATCGTGCTCCCGTTGCTGCCGTTCTATGCCCTGAAGCTGCAGGCCACGCCAGAGACGATCGGCCGCCTGATCGCATCGTTCTCCGTTGCCCAACTGCTGGCCGCGCCGCTCTGGGGCCGAATGTCCGACCGCTACGGCCGGCGGCCTGCTCTGCTGATCGGTTTGAGTGCCTCCGCCATCGCCTATGTGGTATTCGGATTCGCCAGCACCGTCTGGCTCCTCCTCCTTTCTCGCCTGGTTCAGGGCGCGGGTGGCGGAACCACGGGAGTAGCCCAGGCCTATGTGGCGGATACGGTCGAGCCGGCCGACCGGGCTCGCGCCCTCGGCTGGCTCTCGGCGGCAACCTCTGCCGGCGTCATGGTTGGTCCCGCGATCGGGTCCTTTGCCGCCCATCTGGGTCAAGCGGCACCTGGCCTGGTGGCGGCTTCCCTCTGCCTCATCAACGTCTTTTTCGCCTGGCGATGGTTACCCGAGTCGCGCAAAGAGCCGGCCCAGAAGAGCGCCCAACCTCGGCGACCCCCATGGCATCCAGCCTGGGTGGCCCTGCGTCACCCGACGACCGCCATCGGACGGCTGCTGTGGATTTACGGGGTTGGCATGCTGGCCTTTGCCTCCATGACCTCGGTGATGGCACTGTATCTGGGCGCTGAATTCGGGATCGACGAGAAGACCATCGGCTACATCTTTCTCTATGTCGGCGTGCTCTCGTTCGTCATGCGTAGCTTGCTGCTCGGGCCGATCGTAGACCGCATCGGAGAAACCTGGGCCATGCGGATCGGCACCATGCTTCTCGTGGTCGGTCTGGCGCTCTATCCTCTGCCCCGAAGCCTCTGGACCCTGGCCATCGTGATTCCGCTGGTGCCGATTGGCACGGCCTTGCTCTTTCCGGCTACCACCTCCCTGATGTCGCGTGCATCAGACCCGCGTGAGCTCGGCACCACCATGGGAGTAGCCCAGACCTTTGCTGGGCTGGCCCGGGTGGCCGCGCCGATACTCGCCACCATCGCGTTCCAGCGACTCGGTCACGGCTGGCCCTTCTACCTTGCCGCCGGCTATGTCGCTCTGGTGGGACTCATGGCCTTTCAGGTGGATCCATACCCTCGAGTCACCAAGTCGGCAGCGGAAGGAGCCGAAGCCTGATGAGCGATGCGGAGCGGTTGGAGCAGCTGGAGCGTCGGTTGTCGCAGCTCGAGGAACAGGTGCGGGAGCTAGCGGCAGCGAAGCGGGGAGATGGGGTAACGAGTGCGATTTCTCAGCCGAGAGCATCCCAAGTTGGGCGACCAGCTACTTCACAAGCTCCCCGCGTCCCCGCTTCCAAGTCTTCCTCCCCGCCTCCTCGCTTTCCCGTTCCCGCGCTCTCATCGGAGCAGTGGATCGGCCAACGCGTCCTCCTCGCCGTCGGAGTTGTGGCGCTGATTCTCGCGGCGGGCTACCTGCTACGGCTCTCGTTCGACCGGGGATGGATCTCGCCGGTCATGCGCTGCATCGGCGGAGCCGGCGCAGGGTTGATCGTGGGTGCTCTCGGCTGGCGCCTTCATCCGCGCTACCGCACGTACGGCGCCGCGCTGATCGGGTGTGGGGCCGCCATCATCTATCTGAGCGTATGGGCGGCCGCCCGGTTGTACGGGGTGGTGCCGCCCACCACCGGCGTGCTGAGCCTGGCTCTTGTTTCCGTATCCCTCGCCATGATCGCGTACGCCATTGACGTTGAGGCGCTGGGCGCCACGGCGGCGGTGGGTGCTTTCTTCGCCCCGCTGCTCCTGGGGCGGAACTACGCCGATGCTGATCTGCTGTTGCTATACCTCGCCTGCATGGCGGCGGGACTGGGGTTCGTGGCGGCACGACGGAGCTGGCGGCTCACCATGTTCGTGGTGGCTCTCAGCTTCTTCGGAGTGGCTTACGCCGGAGCGGCGGACCGCGGCTCACCCTGGGGAGTCCTGCTCTACGGCGTGCTGGGCGGCAGTGCCGGGATCCACGTCGGATTGCGGGAGCACTGGTGGGAAACCCGCTTTCTCTCGTTCTCTGGTGGCTGGACCTTCGTGGCGGCGGCGAGCAGACAGCTGGATCACCCTTGGGCCATCTTTGCGGCCGGGCTGGTGCTCGCGCTACCGGTCTGGTGGTTCGCTCTCCGCAACGAGCGGATGCTGGCTTTTCCCCTTGGGTCCGGCGCAAGAGCTCCCGGCTGGTCTTTAGGTGAGGCGCTCTATTTCCTGCTGACCCCGCTTCTCCTGGGCTGGACCATCCATCAGCTCGATCGCCATTGGTTCGACACCCATCGCGGAGCAGTGGCGCTCCTGATTGGGCTGCCTTACCTGATTGCAGGATATCAACGCGTACGGCCTGCCTTCGCTCTGGTAGGAGCGGCCGCACTGGGAACTGCCGCATGGAATCACTGGAGCGGGGTCCCCCGGGTGTGGGCGTTGCTGGGGCTGGTGCTGCTCTGGGCCGCGGTGGATCATCCAACCCGGCGGACCGACGGCCGCTGGTATTCGCTGGCCACACTATGGGCCGTGCTCCAGCAGCTCTTCGGCGAGGCTCTGCTTCGAAGAACGGCGGACGACGCCGCATTCTTCGGCCCCTGGGCCATGGCACTATGGGCTACCGCGTTGGTCTCCATCCTTCTTGCCGCGGGCCTTTGGCGCCGAGCCGGACTGGCGGGTGGGTCGCCGGTGCCGCAAGGCGGACTGTGGGCACTGGGCGGCGCCCTGATCCTGTTCGGATTCACTGCCGAGATCCGGCGATACTTCGAGCTCAAGACGCTTTCCGCCTACACGGCTTCCCTGGCGTCGAGTCTCGCGGTGAGTGCGTGGTGGCTGGTCTTTGCCGCGGCATTGGTGGGCCTGGGCTTTCGCCGCGGTCTCAAGCCGGCCCGGGTGGCTGGGCTCGGTGTGGCCGGGCTGGCTGTCATCAAGGTTCTGGTGTTCGATTTATCGTCCCTCGACGCGCTCTACCGGGTAGGATCGGTGTTCATCCTGGGGCTCGTCTTCCTCCTTCTGGCCTATCTCTACCAT
>JBJMPB010000402.1:0-3260 GCA_045803455.1 Gemmatimonadales bacterium
CCTGGGCAATGTCGCCCGCGGCCTGGGAGGACCTGAAGGCCAGCTACCGGGATCAGGGTCTTACCGCCCCATGCTGCGGGGCGGCGGTTGTTCCTGTCCGCTCACCGACCGGCTGGCAGTTCTTCCGGCACAGGCCGAACCTGGGCTGCGGCGTCCGCGAGAGCCTGGCGCATGTTGTCTGCAAGTCGATCATGGCGCGTGCAGCGGCCCGGCTGGGGCTGGACGTCACCACCGAGGCCCGAGCGGACGATGGAGCCTGGGTTGCCGACGTGCTGGTCCGGCATCCGGGCTGGACAGTGGCACTGGAAGCCCAGCTCTCCCGCATTCCGCTGGCCGCCCTTGAGGATCGCCAGCAGCGTTACCGGGACGCCGGCATTCGCGGCGCCTGGCTGGTCGGGTACGACATTGCCGGGCATGAAGCCCGCCGCGACCTGCTGTAAAGGGCGGATGAAGCTTCCTCAGATGTGGCGCATGAAAAATCCCCAGACGGTTTGTCAGGTTATAGATCGGTGTCTGTCTGAGTGGAGGTCATTTTCGGTGGTCGTCCCCGTCGGCGTGGTTGAGGTTGCGAGGTGTTGATCGGGCGGTTGCGAGTGTTGTCCGGGATCAAATCGGCGTGACGGCGGAGGCGATAGCTGGCGCCCTCGATCTGGACGACGACGGCATGGTGAAGCAGGCGGTCGAGCAGCGCGGAGGCGACGACGGTGCCGCCAAAGACATCGCCCCATTCGGCAAAGCCGCGGTTCGAGGTCAAAATCATGGCGCCGCGCTCGTAGCGGGCATTGACCAGTTGAAAGAACAAGTTACCGCCTCCGGAGATGACCGGCAGATAGCCGATCTCATCGACGATCAGCAATTGGGGCCGGCACAGAAAGCGCAGGCGTTCGCGCAAGGTGCCCTCCCGCTCCGCCTTGGCGAGCGAACTGACGATGTCGGCCAGGGTGGCGAAGTAGACCGAACGGCCGGATTTGACCGCCTCGACACCAAGGGCCAGCGCCAGGTGGGTTTTGCCGCAGCCGGGTTGACCGAGAAAATGGACCGCCTCGTGACGATCGACGAAGTCGAGCTGGGCCAGCGCCATGATGCGGTCGCGATCGAGCGAGGGCTGGAAGGAGAAGTCAAACCCGCCCAGGGTCTTGATGTTGATCAGCCGGCCCATCTTCAGGGCGGACCGGACGCGCCGCCCCTCCCGCAGGGTCAACTCCTCGCCCAGCAGGGTATCGATGGCTTCCAGGGCCGAGATCTCGCCGCGTTCGATCCGGCGCAGGATGTGCTCGATCACTTCCAAAGCGCGCGGCATGTTGAGACCGACCAGGTGGCGGCGGATGCGGTCGAGCGTGGCGGGGCTTGCCGTATCGAGGGAGGTCATGGGGCACCCTGCTGGCTGGCGAGGCGGCGGCCGATGGCGTCGTAGATGGCCAGCGAGCGGGGCGTGACGGTGCTGCCGCGAGGCTCGGGCCTGGCCTCGTCCCGCGTCGTCCTGCTGTTGGATGGTGGCGGCTGGGTTCGGTGGCCCGGAGCGATCCGGCGCTGGCCGCGACCTTCCTGTGCCGGATGGGAGGCGATCAGCGTGCCGTCTTCCAGGATGTTGACCGCGCCGGCGGTAATCTGCACCTCGACAGTCCGCCGGCGGGTGCTGTCGGGCACGGAGTAGAGATTGCCGGCGACCGAGACCATGCCGTCACGGGTGATGCGGCGCTCCAGCGCGAGCACGGTGTTGAAGGGACCTGCCGGGAGCGCCCTGAGGTGGCCGCGTTCCTCGGCGAAATGCTCGACCACGACACGCTGGGTAGTGGCGTGCAGACGAACGTTGGCGACCTGGTCCAGCCACTGGACGAACTGGACGTTCAGATCGTCGAGATTGCGGAAGGTGCGGGCGAGGAAGAAGTCCTCCCGGACATAGCGGAAGGGCCGCTCCACCTTGCCCTTGGTCTTGGCCCGGTAGGGCTTGCAGGCCTTTGGCAGGAAACCGTAATGGGCGGCCAGATCGAGGAGCTTGGCATTGTAGGCGATCCCTTTGGCCGGCTGGTCGGGATCCTCGACCTCACCGAGCACGGCGGTCTTCATGCGGTCGTACAGGATCTGCTCCGGCACGCCGCCAAATGCCTCGAAGGCGGCGATGTGGCACCGGAGCACGGTCGGCAGATCCTGGCGGGCGACGAACCGGGCCCACATCATGCGGCTGTGGCCGAGCACGATCGAGAACAGCCACACGATCCGCTCGACATCGGGCTGGTCGGTGAATACGGTCTTGAAGAAGGCGAAATCCACCTGCGCCTGCTTGCCGGCCGGCGTCTCGAACCGGCGCTCGAACTGAACCTCGGGCTTGGGTCGGACGGTGCGCAGAAAATCCTTCAGCACCGTATAGCCGCCTTGGTAGCCGAGGGCGCGGATGTCCCGAAGCAGGCGTCGAGCGCTGAGTTCCGGGAACGTCTGGAGACGCTCTCGCAGATAAGGTTCAAAGGGACCGACAAGGGTCTGCCGGGGCGGGCGTGGCGTGTAGGCGGGCGGTTCCAGCCCCTTGGCGATGTACTTGCGAATGGTCTTGCGATCCAGGCCGGTCCGGCGCGCGATTGCCGACACGCTCAAACCCTGGCGGGCGAGATCAAGAATCATGACGAGTTCCCCAAGTGTGACCACCCATGCCCTCCCTCAATCGACTGAGGGGATTATGAGCCAGGGGCGGCTACACGGCTCCAGGGCGTCTGCTTCGGAACCGTGCCGTTGCATCAGCCTGGGGAAAGTTCATCCGCCCGATCTGAGGAGTATTCACCCGGCACTTACAGCGAGCACTGGAATTTCGACCTGGACGCCATCAGGCGCCGTTTGTGGGCCGGTCTGCGCGGTCTCAACTACATCGGCATGATCGAATTCGCCTGGTTTGTCGATCGCAGTTGGCGTGGTGATGAGCTTCTGATTGCCCCGCATTTCCAGGGCGTCGTCTGGGACGTCTCGGAGCCGCGGTTGGCTGCTGCCCGGCGCTGTTTCTCCGGTGGCCTCGACGGTACCGTTCCACTCTTGTGCCGGCGGGTGGACGATTTGGCCGGTGCCCTCAGCTACGCTGTCAAAGCGCCGTGCTACGGTTACTCGGCTGGCCGACCCCTCCCGGACCGACCGCCGAAACGGTGCTCGCGCCGGCTGACACTGGCCATGCACTACTTCTTCTTCACCCAGCTCGGTGGTTATTCTTTTCCCGCTCTGGCGGTGGCCGGTGGTCGCGGGGTTGGCTATGTGCATTTTTAGGTGGTCCCCACCCCATG
>JBJMPB010000413.1:0-8984 GCA_045803455.1 Gemmatimonadales bacterium
GTCGTGGAGGGTTGAGTAGCGTCCTCGTTACATGCCGCCAGGACCAGGCCGAGCATGGCGAATACGATACGGGGGGTATGACTATATCTCATGACAGCCTCTGAATGGCTAAGTAGTTGCTTGTACATAGTGTCACTTGAAATTCGCGGGGTAACCTAACAGCAAGGGTCAAGCGCGAGTCAAGCGAGGTTGGGGACGTGCATCTAAGCTCAACAGCAATAACGGATTGCCCCACTCCGTCCCGCCGCTTAGTTTTGACTCCATGCCGCTTACTGTCGCCTGTGCTTCTGACTGAGTTTCTTACGCCAGAGCGGGTGCTGATCCCCCTGGCCGCGCGCGACAAGGCTGGTGTTATCGCCGAGCTCACTCACCACCTGACCGATCGAACCGGCGGAGGCTTTGCCGAAGTACTCGGCGCGGTGGAAGAGCGTGAGGCCGTTCAAAGCACCGGAATCGGCTTTGGCGTAGCCATCCCGCATGCCCGCTCGACCGCTGTCCGGGAGCTCACAGTAGTCTGCGGGGTGAGTGCTGTCCCGGTCCCCTATGACTCAATCGATGGAGACCCCGTCCGCCTCTTCTTCCTCATAGTGGGCCCCGAGTCTTCCGCCGGTCAGCATGTGAAAGTTCTGAGCCGGATAGCCCGCCTCGTTCGGCGGGAGGACCTCAGGCAACAGTTATGCGCCTCCACCACGGCCCAGGAGTTTTGCGCGGTAGTGGCTGAAGCGGAAACCCGCGTCTGATGGGTGCCACCGCACTCAGGACTCATCGCGGCGGGGCACTCACCCGAGAGCAGCTGGGCCAGGAGGTCAGGCTGGGCGGGTGGGTTCACCGACGGCGGGACCTCGGCGGCCTCGTGTTCGTCGACCTGCGCGACCGGGCCGGACTGGTGCAGCTCTCCTTCAACCCGGAGTGGACGTCGCCCGAGGTGATGGAGCGCGCGGCCGGCCTGGGTGCGGAGACAGTCATACTGGTGTCCGGCACCGTGGCGCTCAGGCCCGAGCCGTCGCGCGACCAGCGTCTGCTGTCCCGTGAGGTCGAGGTTCATGCTAAGGGACTCGAGATCGTCGGCCCGGCCCAGACCCCCACCATTCCGGTTGCCCGCAAGGAGAAGGAGGAGCTCCCTGCCGAGGAGCTCCGGCTTCGGCACCGGGTGCTCGATCTCCGCCGGCCCGAGCTGCACCAGAACCTGATTCTGCGGCATCGATTGATGCAGGCGACCCGCCGCTTTTTCGACCAGCACGGGTTCCTCGAGATCGAGACGCCCATCCTCACCAAACCAACCCCGGAAGGCGCGCGCGACTACCTGGTGCCCAGCCGGGTGCATCCCGGAGAGTTCTTCGCGCTGCCCCAGTCTCCTCAGCTCTACAAGCAGCTGCTGATGGTCGCCGGTCTCGACCGATACTTTCAGATCGCCCGATGCTTTCGGGATGAGGATCTGCGGGCAGACCGCCAGCCTGAGTTCACTCAGATCGACATCGAGGCGTCCTTCATTGGCGTGGAAGACGTGCTGGCGTTCGGGGAAGGCCTAGTTCAGACCCTCTGGTCCGAAGGCGGGCACCAGCTGTCACTGCCGATTCAGCGGATGCGGCATGCGGACGCGTTGGAACGCTACGGTACGGACAAACCGGATTTGCGATACGGCTTGGAAATTTTCGATGCTACTACGGCATTCCTGGGAGCGGATTTTTCCGTCACCCGGAGAGCCATCGAGACCGGTGGGCGAGTTCGGGGAATCCGGGTACCCCAGGGAGCCGCACTGAGCCGAAAGCAACTGGACGAGATCGAGGCTGCTGCCAAATCGCTGGGAGCGGCGGGCCTGCTCCGACTCAAGAAGTCGGAATCGAAGCTCGAAGGTCCGGCGGCCAGGTACCTGTCCCCTGAGGCCGTGGCTCAGCTCGGCGTGGCCGAAGGTGACTTGGTTTTGCTGGTGGCGGCGCCGGACCATGTGTCTGGTCCTGCACTCGACCGAGTGCGCCAGGAAGTGGCCCGCCGACTCGACCTCATTCCAGCGGGCAAAGATCACTTCGTCTGGATCGTCGATTTTCCGCTGTTCGAGAAAGATCCTGCCAGCGGCACACTGAGTTCCGTAAACCATCCGTTCACGGCTCCGCATCCGGAGGACGTCGAGTTCCTCGAGTCGGCCCCGGAGCGGGTCCGGGCCCTGGCTTACGACATGGTCCTGAACGGGACCGAATTGGGTGGAGGCAGCCTCAGGATCGCCGATCCTTCCCTCCAACGGCGAGTTTTTTCCCTGCTCGGCATCCCCGAGCAAGAGGCGGAGCAGCGGTTCGGATTTCTGCTGGAGGGGCTCAGGGCAGGGGCTCCGCCCCACGGCGGCTTTGCCTTCGGCCTCGACCGCATCGTCATGCTCCTGGCCCAGGCCGATTCTCTGCGCGACGTGATTGCGTTTCCGAAAACGACGGCGCAACGAGCTCTGTTCGAAGGAGCACCGAGCCCGGTTGATCCCGGTGACCTGAAGGCCCTGCACCTGGAGGTGAAGCGTGAGCGGTGAGAGGTGCTCGCGGCCCGGCGGCTACCGCTTACCGCCCACCGCTTACCGCTTACCTTGGAAATATGGCTGACGACATCCAGACCAGAATGTCCGCGGAAGGGGCCGATCCGCTCCTGTTCGCCGGCGTCAACGACAGCAACCTGCTCGAGCTTCAGCGCGCCTTGGGGGTGCGGGTCTCCCTTCGGGGCGATGCCGTGACCTTATCGGGCGCCCCGGACCAGGTGGAGCGCGCGGGACCGGTCATCCAGGGGTTGATCGATCTGGCCCGGATGGGTGAGCCGGTCACCCCGGACGACGTGTCTCGCCTGGCCGCTGAGGGTGCCTCCGGCGAGCTCCCCGCCCAGACGGCAGACGGGAAGATCGTTTTGCCTGGACTCCGCCGCGCCATCGTACCCAAGACCCAGGGCCAGCGCGACTACCTCCAGGCCATCAGCAATCACGACATCGTGGTGGGCATCGGGCCGGCCGGCACCGGCAAGACATACCTCGCAGTAGCCAAGGCGGTCGAGGCTCTGGCCCGGAAGCGGGTCAAGCGGATCATTCTGGCCCGCCCCGCCGTCGAGGCTGGGGAGTCGCTTGGCTTCCTGCCGGGCGACCTGCAGGCCAAAGTGGACCCCTACCTGCGGCCACTATATGACGCTCTGGAAGACATGATGCCGCACGATCGGGTGCAGCGAGCTCTGGAGACCCGCACGATCGAGATCGCTCCGCTGGCTTACATGCGCGGCCGTACCCTGGCCGATGCGTTCATCATCCTGGATGAGGCGCAGAACGCCACCGGCGCGCAAATGAAGATGTTCCTCACCCGGCTGGGCGTAAACAGCAAAACCGTGGTCACCGGCGACAAGACCCAAATCGATCTGCCGCAACGGGAAGATTCCGGGTTGATCCAGGTGGAGCGGGTGCTTCCGGGGATCGAGGGGATCGCGTTTTGTTACCTGCACGAGACCGACGTGGTCCGTCACCGCCTCGTGCGCGAGATCATCAAGGCCTACGCGGAGGATCAGAGCGGCTGATGGCTCGACGCTCCAGCGCGCGAGTCTGGGTCAATCTGGGCGGTGCAACGCTCCGGGAACGCGCCCGGTATCACCTGGCGCGCTGGGCTCCGCTCCTGGCCGTGGCCTTTCTTACCTACCTCGCCTTTCCCCCGCTCATCGGCATCGGTACTCCGGTTGCGGCTGTGGGCCAGATCTCCAAACAATCGGTGGTAGCGCCGTTTGCGTACGAGGTGCGCAAGTCTCCCGAGGAAATCGCTCGGGAAGGCGAATCCCGCGCGCTCACGGCGCAACCCGTCTACCGTTTCAGCCCCACGGCCTACGATTCCTCACTCGCCGCCGCCCGCGGGTTCTTTGCCGATCTCGCCAAGGCGGCAGAGACTGGCGGACCCGACTCCGTGGCTCAGGCCGTGGCTGCTCGAGTCCGTTTGGGGCCCGAGGAAACCCGGTTTCTTACCGACTCTACCAATCGGCGCCAGATCCAGGAGCTCAGCACCCACTTCCTGGCAGAGGCGCTCTCCCGCGGCGTGGCCGATGCGGGAGTAATACGGGGCGAGGTCAGCCCGACCATCGCACTGCGCAGGGGCGAGACGGAACGGATCATCCCGCGAGATTCCATTCTCACCTTTGCCGACCTCATGGAGCAGGCCGAGGCAGCGGGGCTCAACCTGCCCACCGCGGTGGGTCAGCGCACCCTGCGCCGTCTGGTGGGGGCATTTTATCAGCCTACCATCGTGCTCGATCCCCTCGTCACCGTTGCTCGCCGGTCACAGCTGCGCGGAAGCGTCAATCCGATCAAGTACTCGGTCCGCACCGGCGAGCGCATCGTGCGGGCCGGCGAGCCGATCAGCGAGGAGGCGCATGCCAAGCTGGTTACCCTGCTGGACGAGCACCGCCGGCGGGGAAGTGGAGGCCTTGCCATTCGAAGTGCGGCGGGAGCGCTCCTCTTCAATGGCCTGGTCCTGAGCGGCTTCTGGCTCCTGATCGCATTCTACCGGCGGGAGAGCTACGCCCACCTGCGGGAAATGATTTTCCTGGGCGCGCTGTTCGCCCTGGTGGTACTGCTGACGGCGGCGCTGTCCAGCTTCTTCCCGGGCCGGCCCGAACTGGTGCCCATTCCGTTCGTGGCCATTCTCATGACCATGCTGTACAACGGCTGGGTCGGAGTATTTGCGGCCGTGACTCTCGCCATTCTGCTCGATGGGCAGTGGGCCCTGCGGGAGAGTTATGTCCTGTTCTTTGGCCTGGTGAGCGGGGTCGCGGGGGCGGTAGGTATTCGGGTGGTGCGTCGCCGGCGCCATCTGTATGTCACCATCGGTGTGGTGGCGGGAGCGGGCATACTCGCCACCATTGCCGTGGGACTGGAACAGGGATGGGCCACCAGCACCATTGTGGGCAGCTGCCTGCTCGACCTGGTGATCGCGCTGGCCAGCGCCGCACTCGCCATGATCGTGATGCCGCTGGCCGAGTCGGCCACCAGGATCACCACCGACCTCACGCTCCTGGAGTTGTCCGATCTCGGCCGGCCGCTGCTCCGGCGTCTGGCTCTCGAGGCCCCGGGCACCTGGGCCCACAGCCTGGCGATGGCGAGCCTCTGCGAGTCCGCTTGCAACATCATCGGTGCCAACGGGCTTCTCGCGCGGGTCGGCTGCTACTATCACGACATCGGCAAGCTGGCGAGCCCCGGTCACTTCATGGAAAACCAGGGAACCGCCCCTAACCCACACGATCAGATGACTCCGCTCGAGTCGGCCAAACTGATACGAAGTCACGTGCTCGATGGGCTGGCGTTGGCTGAGGCGGCCGCGCTGCCTGAGGTGGTCAAGGCGTTTATTCCGGAGCACCACGGAACGACATACATCACTTATTTCCTGAGCCGGGCCCGGGGCAACGATCCCGACGGTCGGGTAAATCCGGCCGACTTCCGCTATCCGGGACCGCGTCCGCAGTCCGCTGAGACGGCTGTGGCCATGCTGGCCGATTCGGCGGAAGCAGCGGTTCGGGTGCTGGGTAACCCAACCCCAGAAGCAGTGCGCAGCGCCATCGAGCATCTGGTTCAGCAGAAGATGGGCTCGGGCCAGCTGGACGATGCGCCGCTGACTCTGCGCGATCTGGACCGGATCAAGCGCGAGTTTGCCCGCGTGATGTCCGGGACCTACCACAAGCGCATCGGCTATCCTCGTCCGAGTGGCAGTGTCACCCCGGAATTCCAGCCGGCCGAGCGTGAGTGAAGTCGCGGTGAGCGGCCGCCGCTTGCCGATTTCCCGTTCGCTGGTGCAGCGGGTTGTCCAGACCGTGCTCCGTCGGGAGCGGCGCGACGCGCTAATTTCGGTCACCTTCCTTGGCCGCGACTCCATGCGCCGGCTCAACGCCGAACATAAGGGGCAGGACCGCGCCACCGATGTGCTCACCTTCGCGTTGACCGATCCAGCCGGGCAAATTGTCGGAGACGTGTACATCTGCCCCTGGGTGGCGCGGCAGGAAGCCGGAGCTCGGGGCATTTCTCTTCGAGAAGAGCTGATTCGCCTGATCGTCCACGGTACGCTGCACGCGCTTGGCAGGGACCATCCTGAGGGGCCGGAGCGCACCCGGTCCGCCATGTGGCGCCGGCAGGAACGTTATGTCGAGGCGCTGGCATGATCGCGATGCTGCAGCTGTTCATCGCGCCTCTGCTCGCGGCCCTGCTCACGCTGTGGGCGGCTTGGCTGGCCCTGGCCGCCGAGTCTGACGCTGATCTACCTCGCGCCCTGAGCGGCCAGATCGGCGCCGAGAGCGGCGCGGGCACGGTCTCGCGCAATCTTCACATCGCCCACCTTGCGTTGCTCATGCTGGCCGGCGCCGCGGCGGGAGGCGCCGTCGCGTGGTGGGCCTGGTCTCCTGCTCTCGGACTCGTGCGGCTTTTCCTGGCGGTGCTGCTGGTCTGGGTCCTGGGAGACCTTGTTCCGCGGTTGCTGGCGGCAGTCGCTCCTGACATTACCGTGCCGGTGCGCCGGGCGGCCATCCCCACCCTGGTGCCGTTCCGTCCCTTGCTCCGGCTGGCCGCGTGGGCCGATGCGCGGGCCCGCGCCCGAGCGCCGACCAGTATGAGCCGGCAGTCGGGAGAAGCCCAACGCGACATGCTGCTTGGGGTGTTCTCTCTGGCCGATACCACGGTTGCCGAGGTGATGACGCCCCGGATCGATATCGTCTCAGTCGACCTGTCAGCCGAGCCGGAGGAGGTCATCAGGACGCTCCGAAGCTCGGAGCACGCCCGTCTGCTGGTCTACGACGGTAATCCGGATGCGGTAATCGGCGTCATCTATGCCAAAGACATTTTGGCGATAGGGCAGGACGATCCGCGGCCCTGGCACGCGCTGATTCGTCCCGCGGCGTTCGTGCCGGAGGGCAAGACGCTTGACCGCCAGGTGCGCGACTTTCAGCGGGGTCCGAGCCACCTCGCGGTAGTGGTGGATGAGTTCGGCGGTACCGCCGGCATCGTCACCCTGGAGGACATCCTGGAACAGATCGTGGGAGAGATTCAGGACGAGTACGATACTGACGAAGTGGCCCCCATTCAGGTGGTCAGCGAGGATCAATGGCGGGTGGAGGGCGGGGTCGCCTTGTCCGAGCTGGAAGCGGCGCTGGGGCACAGCTTCGATCGCGACGACGTCAGCACGGTGGGCGGATTGGTCCTGGCGGAGTTTGGACGGGTACCCAGGTCGGGTGAGTCGATCGATGTCGAAGGCTTCCGGCTGGTGGTGGAGCACGTCGTGCGGCGGCGAGTGAAACGGATCGGGGTGTACCGCACTCCGGTCGACGTTCCCGTCGAGCAGGAGCGCGCGGCTCGATGATCTGGCTCGCAGTCGTTCTCGGCGTGGTGCTCACCGTATTCGGAGCTACCGCGGGGTCGGCGCTGATCACCGTAAGCCGGGCCGAGCTCACCCGCGCGGTCAGCCGGCGACTGCGGGGTGCTGCCGCCTCGCTGGCCGGGCTGGCGCAGATCGACCGGTACCTCACTGCTGCCTCGGCCACAACTTCGCTCGGCGTACTACTGCTCGGTGCCGCAGTGCCCGGCCTGCTGGCCGGCAGTGCGCCGAAATCCCTCGTGGCGCTGGTGCTGGTTGCGGTCCCGCTGGTCCTGTTCGCCGCCTATCTGGTCCCCCGCTGGCTGACCCAACCGCGCGCCGAGAGTGTAGCGACCCGGGTGACTCCCATCCTGCGTCCCTGGTCCAAAGCGCTGGGTCTCCTGCTGCCGGCCCGTACCGCTACCAGGCCCACCGACCTTCGGTCGATTTGGCGGGAGGGAGCGGCAGTAGGTGGGCAGGGCGACAACGAGCTCATGATGGTCGGCGGGGTGATGGCGTTCACCTCACGCCCCGTTCGGGAAGTGATGACCCCACGCACAGACATCGTCGCCATCGAGGAGAAATCACCGCTGGATGAGATCCGGCTGGTCTTTGCCGGCAGCGGTTACAGCCGAATCCCGGTAATCCGGGGAACACTGGACGACATCATCGGCATGCTCCACGCATTCGACCTGTTCAAGCTCGAGCCGGGCGATCCGCTGCCAGTGCGCCCCGTCTCCGTCACCCCGGCCAGCCGGAGCTGCGGCGACCTCCTTCTCGATATGCAGCGGGAGCGGCGCCACCTCTCAGTAGTGCTCGATGAGTTTGGCGGAACTCTCGGGATCGCGACGCTGGAAGATCTGCTGGAGGAACTGGTGGGCGAAATATTTGACGAGCATGACGAGGAAGTCGCGTCCATGCTCTCCCCAGTGCCCACGCTGTTCGAGACCGATGGAAACGTGTCCACCCAGGCCATCGAGGAGCGTTTCGGAGTGTCGTTGCCCTCGGGGCGGTCTACCACCGTGGGCGGTTTGCTGGTCGAGTGGGCGGGACGCATCCCCAACGCAGGCGAACGGTTCCTGGTACACGGACTGGAGTTCGACGTCGTTCAAGCCTCACCCACCCGGATCGAGCGGCTGCTGATTCGTTCCGGCGCGGCCACGGCCATTCCTCTCGCGCCCGCGCCATGATGCGAAAGCTCCTCGACCGGATGGTGGACCTGGTCCGGAAGGGTGAGCTTGGCCTGTTTACCCGCCGGGCCCACGATTTCGAGCCCGCCGATCTAGCCGAAGTCCTCACCGCTTTGGATGAGAAGGAGCGAGTGTCGGCGGTGCAGGCGCTGCCGCCCGAGCTCTCCAGCCAGGCCCTGGCCGAAATGCCGGAAGAGGCCCACGCCGGCGAAACACTGGCCGCCCTCGATCCGGATCTGGCCGCGGAGATCGTCGACGAGCTGGATGATGACGACGCGGCGGACATCCTGGGAGACCTGGATCCCTCCCGGCAGGAGCAGATTCTCGCCGCGGTCGAGGACCGCTCCGAAGTCGAACAGCTGCTTCGCTACGACGAGGAGAGCGCGGGTGGGCTGATGACCACCCACATGGTCACCGTTCCAGTTACGGCGACCGCGGGGGAGGCTTTGGAAGAGATCCGGCG
>JBJMPB010000414.1:0-2728 GCA_045803455.1 Gemmatimonadales bacterium
CTTCTGGATCAATGTCGGCATGCTGCTGTACTATGTGGACGGGTCGGGGCGTCGAGTTGAAAGGGTGCCCGACAGCCGTGCCAGCTGGAGCGTCGCGCCTGCCGGTGAATCATGAGGCTGGTCGATATCAACGCGCGCTTCCTGACGCAGGCAACGACCGGCGTGCAGCGGGTTGCCCAGGAGCTGGTTCGGGCACTCGATCGCGAGCTGGAAGCCAGCGCCGAGTTACGAAACCGATATTCCTTTCGACTGGTGGCGCCGGCCGGAGAACGGCGGCGGATCGATCTTAACCATATCCGCACCGTCGAACTCGGTCGCCTCCGAGGTCAGCAGTGGGAGCAGCTGGAGCTGCCCGCCTACACCGGCGGCCGCCTGCTGCTCAATCTCTGCAACACCGCACCGGTTGGCATTCGATCCATTGTAGTCATCCACGACGCGTCCGTCTTTGCGGTTCCCCAGGCCTATTCTCCGGCCTTTCGTTCCTGGTATCGCATCCTCCTTCCTCTGCTGGGCCGGCGGGCGTTCCGGGTGATCACGGTGTCCCGATTTTCTCGAGAAGAGCTGTCGCGTCGCGCCGGCATTCCGGATGACAAGCTCGACATCATCCCGCTGGGAGCCGATCACCTGCTTCGCTCCCCCCCTGATAAGGAAGTGTTTCACCGGCTTCCGGTTGAACCGGGTCGATACATCCTGGCGGTGGGAAGCCGAAGCCCGCACAAGAACCTGGGAGCCTTGGTCGCCGCCGTAGCGGCATTGGGCGTCAAGCACCTCCCACTCGTGTTGGCGGGCGGAACCAATGCCCGGGTGTTTGCCTCATCGGCGCCAAGTGAGAGCAGTTACGACGCCGGCTACGTGACCGACGGGGAGCTTCGGGCGCTCTACGAAAACGCCTTGTGTTTCGTCTACCCTTCTCTCTACGAGGGTTTCGGGTTGCCTCCGCTCGAGGCCATGTTGTGCGGCTGTCCGGCGCTGGTCAGCCAGGCGGGCGCGCTGCCCGAGGTGTGCGGCAGCGGTGCACGCTACTGTAACCCGCGCGATCCTGATGATATCGCGCGAGGCATTCGGGAGATCGTGGCCGAGCCCGGGAAACGGGAGCAACAGGTGCGCGCGGGATCGGCCCGAGCCCGGGAGTTCACCTGGCAACGCAGCGTGCATGAAGTGATCGCCATTCTGGATCGGATCCCAGCGTGAGAGTAGCAGTCGTACACGACTGGCTGGTCACCTACGCCGGTGCGGAACGGGTGCTGGAACAGGTGCTGGCGGTCTACCCCAAGGCCGACGTGTTCAGCCTGATCGATTTCGTTCCGCTCGAGGAGCGTGCATTCCTGGGGGGAAGGAAAGTGCGTACATCTTTCCTTCAACGCATTCCCGGGATGGCCCGCCGATACCGAAGCTTCCTTCCTGTCATGCCACTCGCGATAGAACAACTGGATCTCTCCGGCTACGACCTGGTGCTGTCGAGCTCCTATTCCGTCGCTAAGGGGGTACTTACCGGGCCGGATCAGTTGCATCTCTGCTACTGCCATTCGCCGATGCGCTACGCCTGGGATCTGCAGCATCAATACCTCCGTGAGACCGGGCTGGATGGGGGGTTCAAAGGAGCGCTGGCCCGGTGGACCCTGCATCGCATGCGGCTCTGGGACATTCGGAGCTCCAATGGCGTGGACGGATTCATCGCAATATCCCGCTACATCGCCCGGCGGATCTGGAAGGCTTATCGACGGAAGTCCACCGTGATCTACCCACCAGTGGACGTGGAAGCCTTCACGCCGGGCAGAGTCCGGGAGGATTTCTATGTCACCGCCTCGCGCATGGTGCCCTACAAGCGGATGGATCTGATCGTCGAAGCGTTCGCTGCCATGCCGGAGCGGCGCCTGGTCGTGATCGGCGATGGCCCCGAGGCGAGACGGATTCGGGCGCGCGGAGCAGCCAATATCGAGTTCCTCGGCCAACAGCCATTCGAGGTGCTGCGCGACCGGCTTCGCCGGGCTCGGGCGTTCCTCTTCGCCGCGGAGGAAGATTTCGGAATCGCTCCCCTGGAGGCACAGGCATGCGGCACTCCCGTACTGGCCTACGGCAAGGGGGGAGTGCTGGAGACCATCCGGCCCGTGGGCGAAGCTGAGCCAACCGGACTCTTTTACCTGGAGCAGAGTGCCGCCTCGATCATCGACGCGGTACACCGCTTCGAGCAGAACAGCGGGAGGATCAGTCCGGACGCCTGCCGCCAAAACGCCCTCCGATTTAGCGCCCAACGATTTCGCGATCAGCTCGGCGCATATGTCCAACGCCGCTGGCACATGGCTCAGGCCCGGCGTCGGCGTCCGCAGTTTACCGCGCGGTGACCTCCAGCTCACAGGCCCTGCCCTCGCTGAGGGCTCGTTTTGCGAGGGGAGCGTTCTGGTCACTTCTCGGAACGGGCATCGCTCAGGGGTTAGCACTGGTCGCGGCCATCATCACGGCCCGGCTGCTGGGGAAAGTGGCATTTGGCGAGTTCGGCATGGTGACCGGCACCGTGGGAGCCTTCGGCATCCTGGCCGGACTGGGACTGGGCCTCACGGCTACGAAGTATGTGGCCGAGCACCGTTCAACTGATCCGCTCCGCGCCGGCCGGATCCTGGGTCTCTCTACCCAGGTTGCGGCGGTCTCAGGCGGCACCGTGGCGCTCACCCTGTTCCTCCTCGCTCCGTGGCTGGCGGCTCGAACACTGAATGCACCCCATCTCACGGAT
>JBJMPB010000474.1:0-2725 GCA_045803455.1 Gemmatimonadales bacterium
AACCGGGACAAGTCTCAGCACAGCGACGAGCGCGGCCTGGATAGCCGGGCCGTGCAAACCGAGCAGTTTTCCGATCATACGGCCAATCGGCGGAGCTTTGAGGGTCGGATGGGAAGCGGGAGCGAGGACAACACAAGCGGCCAGACCGCCCCAATGACGAACACGTCAGGTCGGGACAGCAGCCGTGACGACCAACAACACGGGTGACCGCCTAGCGCCCGAGCACGAGCTTGGATCGCGTTCACAATGCTATGGCTCCGTGCTGGTTCACACCTCCAGCCCCGTCACACGCCTGATCAGGCCTGCGAGGTTCGGGTCTTCGCCCTCTAGTCTCTTGAGGCGCTCTGACATGAGGGGATAGGCGCTCACCGGAACGTCGGCCCACCAGGACCGGATGACCTCTTCGGTCACCTCGCCAGTGTAGTCCAACAGGGTTTCCCAGTCCGCCTCGCCAGTCATCCCAGCCGGGCGAGGGGTTTCCGGGTTGTCGGTGATGATCGGCATTTCATGTCTCCAGGCCGCCTGAGAAAGCGCGAAGTCCGACACGAGTTCCGCCAAATGGCCTGCTAGCGCTGGTGGATGCCCCACCTCAGCTGCATCAAACTGGCATCCGGACGTGTCTCCCGGAACATGCCGTCCCCGCTTCTCTGAAGCGCACCGTGCGACAGAACCCAGGCAAGGTGCGCCACTAACGCCCGGCGGTGATCTTGATGATTTTGGCTGCGGCCTGCTCAGCTCGGGGGATCGTCAGCCGGAGCACGCCATCGCTTAGGCCCGCCTCTATCCGGTCTGGATCGAAGTCGCCCGAGAGCGTGAACTCACACTCGAAGTCACCCACTTGGTACTCCTGGTAGATCGGACTGTAGCCTTGTGGCGCGTGCTCCTCCACCTCAGCCCGGACACTCAGCACGCGACGGTCCAGCGTAATCGTGAGCCCCTCCGGCTTGGCTCCGGGCACGTCGGCCAGCAGCATCAGGCCGCTCTCGGTCTCGTAGATGTCCACCCTCGGCCGGAAGGTCAGGCGGGAGCGGGTCCGCTCGCCTCCTTCTTGCTCGACAGGCACCTTCTGCTCATTTGGCTCAGTGGTGCCCTGCGGCTCAGACCCTTGCTGGCCTGGGGCGCTCTTCGTTGTCTTAGCCATGCGTGCCTCCTGTGGTCAGGACCTCAACCTGCGCTGATGCGGATGCGCTTGGGTTTGTCCTGCTCGGGACGTTGCAGGGTCAGGATCAGCACACCATCCGAGAGCTTGGCCTCGACCTGATCCGGATCAACTTGGAACGGCAGCCCAAACGTCCGCCCGAAGCTGCCCCGCCCGCGCTCGCGGCGATGGTAGGCTCTGGCGTCCTCGGGCTCATCCTGGCGTTCACCGCGCAGCGTGACCGTGTCCCGATGAACGGTGATCTCGAGCTGGTCCTGCTTGACCCCGGGTAGCTCGGCGGTGATGACGATGCCGTCCTGGTGGGCGTAGACGTTGATGGCTGGGAAGCTGGTGCGCGGGGCGGCTACGCTTTGGAAGAGGCGGTTGACCTCGTCCTGGAGGCGGCGCGTATCGCGCAAGGGGCTGCCGCCGTAGAGCATGTTCGTGACCATGGGCGCTCCCTTCTCATTTGCCCGCACCAGATTGCGCCAAAGGCGGCCCGAAACCAACCATTCCGCTCTCTCGAAGAGTGCGGCCTCGTCCTACAAGCGTCGAGCCATTTCGCACACCTGTGTTTGCGGTGGCCGTTGTTCCTTTTGCGTTCACATCCTAGCCATCGCGCGATGGATCGTGAGCCGCTGCGCCGGAACGAGGAGCGGCGCTTGCCCGCGCTCTCCTCGTTGCGGGGGCACAAACGGCAGGCAGACCGGAAGGCAGAAAACCGCGAAGCCCCGCACGCCACCTTTCCAGCCAAGCAACCTTTTTCCGCAGAGGAGGGAACAGCCAAGCTTGTCGTGCGTTGTAGGCTTGCCCGTGAACCGGGTTTAGCCCGCGCTCGCACGTTTCCAGCGTTGACGCCATCAGTCTTGGGCCAAGCGCACCGCTGACCAGACACCACACAGGACGGAGGACTTTGATGCCCGCCTACAACCTCTTTCGGCACCGGGATAAGCAGCACGTCATCTGCGCCGTGCCGGAGGGTCTGACCGTACCGGGCTTCCTTGCCGAGAAGACGTGGGAGTTTGTTTGCACGTTGGCCGAGCCTGCCGCCGCCCCCATCGGGTTCAACCGAAGGGCAGCCACGGAAGGTGTGCGGGTCAACGGTTTTTACCTGTTCCAGAATTTCAGCGCGTCTTAAGCTAGGCTTGGTCGATTGCGCGACGTGATCACCCCCTACCTGGGCCTGCCCCACAGCAGGCCGCTCGAGCCGGAAGGAACACCATGGCACTCTCGTTGGACGCCGCCGCTGAAGTGTTCCGCGATGCAATGCGCGACACCGTCAAGCGCTACTCGCTCTGGTACCTGATCCAGGGCGTCTTGCTGATCGTGGCCGGGATCCTGGCCATCATCTACCCGGTGGTCTCATCGGCGGCGGTGATCATCCTTCTCGGCTGGCTGCTCATCATCAGCGGTGTCGTCCAAGGCCTCAGCCTGATCGGCGCGCGGCAGGTCCCGCATTTCTGGCTCCAGCTCATCTCGGTCATCCTGGCCCTTCTGATCGGGTTTCTTTTTCTGCGCGATCCGGCACAGGGGATGGCGACGATCACGCTCCTCCTGATCGTGTTCTTCATGATCGAGGGCGTTTCG
>JBJMPB010000453.1:0-2596 GCA_045803455.1 Gemmatimonadales bacterium
CATCGCGGGCTACGAGCCCCTCGTGAGCGGGACCGGCGAGGGAGCCTTTCTGCTTCTTCGCGAGTGGCGCTCCCACATCGACTGGCTCTGCACGTCTGTTGTTCTCCCCGGTCTCATTGACGGATGGATCCTTGGAGACGAGTTCCAATCGTGGCAGTCCGCCCGCCCGACGATCTACGCCTCTCCACGGCGCGCTGATCTGGCCCGCTCTGGACCTGACCGAGTGTACATCCGTCACCCGGTCTCGCCCATGGACCTTCTGCTGACGGTTGAGCGGCTCAGCGATGAACTCGCAGCTAATCGCGTCGCCGTATGCTCGCCCAAGCCCAGAACTGCTGCTGCATGAGCCGCCTGGGCCTCCAGTGTTTCATCACAGCAGGCCCTCCAGCCACAGCAATGACCGGACGCTCTCCAGTCAGTCGTGCCTCTGCCTGGGAGCACGCTGGCGTCGATCGCAATTCACCCACACATGAGCGCCTGAAGCCGTCTGAGCACGAGAGTTCGTGAGGAGCAACGGCCCAGGTAGGGGTTGGCGGGCGCTCATGTTCGTGCATTAGTGACGCGAGAACAAATAAGGAACATACCTGCTCATGCCTGACGTTTCGATGACCTTGAGCCAGATAGAGTTGGCGCTGCTGGGCGGCCTCCCTCTGCACAAGCTGGATCAGCTGATCGCGAGCCGATGCGCCCCGATCTATGCCCGGCCCCAAAGCCGAAGGGTCGCATGCTACACCCTGCACGAGGCGGTCATGCTGGCCACCGGCATGATGCTTCACGAACGCTATGGCCTGGGCTGGCCCCTCATCCACCAGGCGATTGCCTTGAACCCGGAACTGTTCGTTGATCCGCTCGACGAGGCAGACGGCGCAACCGAGCTCGAAGAACGCTGGCTGGCCGTCTATGACGAGCCTCGATCTGCTTCGGCAGCAGTTCTCATTTTGTCGGTTTGGGTGATTTTCCCGGGCTGAGTGTGGTGGCGCGGCTTGTGTGTGAGCTGGCTCAGGGTGGCACGGGCGGGGCTCTGGCGAAGGCGAGCGTTTCGAGCAGGTGGGCCCAGGATGGGAAGATGAGATAAGCGGTGAGGGCGCGCATACGCTGGAAGAAGCGCATACGCGCACCGATCGTCGCGACCGCTTGGCGCCAGGACCCCGCGGCGAGGTCGCATAGGGTGTGGATCGCGAAGGCGATCAGGTTCAGGGTGGCGAGCACGGCCGAGAGATGCTCCTTGCCGTGCCCGAAGTTGTGCGCGAGGTGGTAGCCCTTGGTCTTGAGCACGTTGAAGCTCTCGTTCTCGATCTTCCAGCGCGCCCGTCCGCAGGCGGCGAGTTCCGCCACGGTGGTCGCGTCGACGGGTAGATCGGTGATGAAGCTGTTCTGGTAGGTGACCTTGCCGGCGACATTGACGATCTCGACCGAGAGCCAGTTGACGGCAAGCGCCGGCTCGTCGCCGCGCAACGGCACGTCGCAGAGCCAGCGGTAGCGGTGGGTGAGGCGCTCGCGGCCGCGCTTCACGCGTGCGACATGCTCGGGCATCGCGACCCCGGTGAGGTATTCCTGGATGGTGGGGTGAGATGCGGGCTTGCACACGAACAGGAAATGGCCGCCGGTGGCCTGCACCGCCTCACAGAGAGGCTGGCGGGCATAGAGGTCGTCGCCGAGATAGATCGGCTTGAGCCTGGCGTAGGCCGGGCCGTGCTGGGCCAGCCAGCGCCGCGCCGCCCGGCTCTCGCAATCCTGTTTGTCGTGGCCGTCCTGCGGCACCACGAACTCCGGCTCAAGCGGCACCACCTTGCTGTGGCCGGGCGCGACAAGCGTGGCACAGAGCAGGGTGTGGAAGTACTCGGCGGGCTGGCCTGTGCGGGTGCGAGTTGAGCAGTGCGGGCAGTGCACCTTGGCCGAGCGGTGGTATTGGGTGCCGTCAAGCGCGATCAGCACGTGCTCGCCCAGCCGCTGGAAGGCGGCAAGCCCACCCGTGGACTCCAGATGCGCGACAATGTCCCCGAACAGGCCGAAGAAGTGCTCCGGCGGCACCGGATCGAGCAGGGCGCGGATGTGGCTGTCGGTGGGGATCTGCTCGATGCCGAACAGGGTCTGGCAGTTCGAGCGGCCGTGCCCCTCGGCGAGTTGGCGCTGGTAGGCCAGAAAGGAGGGGCTCTGTAGGAAGAACACCGAGAAGGCGCTCAGGCCAATGTCGGCCATGGTGTAGCGCGCATTCGCCCCGGTGCGCCGGTCAGGCAGCGCCGCGCAGCAGCGGCGCAAGCAGCCGATCAGGGTGTCGAGAACCTCCATGAAGCCGGTGGATCAGAGATCGCCGCCTCGGCAAAGCGCTCCCGCCACCGCAAAACCGAACTTCCCACCCTTTGTGGCGCAGCGGACCCACCTCTCGCCCGCAGCACCCACCCAAAAACCCCTCCAGACCAGCCCTTCACCCCAGCCAAAATCCAAAATGAGAACTGCTGTACCGGGGCAGGTAGACGAGCCGGAGGCCCTCGGGCACGACCAGGTTCGGCGCGGTGTGCCAGCCGGCGCTGTCGAGCCCCGAGCACGAGGATGCGATCCCGTCCCGCCCCGGCCTCGCGGGCAAACAGCGCCAGCA
>JBJMPB010000503.1:0-11327 GCA_045803455.1 Gemmatimonadales bacterium
CGAGGCCGGGTGGTCGGGTTTGGGGGACGACTACTCACGGAAGGGGAGCCGAAGTACCTCAACTCCCCAGAGACGCCAATCTTCCATAAGGGGAAGCAGCTATACAATCTGCACCAGGCCAAGGGGCCCATCCGGAAAGAAGAGTCGGTGATCCTCGTGGAGGGCTACTTCGACGTGCTCCGGCTGATGCTCGCCGGCGTCGAACATGTAGTGGCACCACTGGGCACGGCTCTCACGGCAGACCAGTCGGCCTTGCTCAAGCGTTACGCTTCCAGCGCCACCCTCCTGTACGACAGCGATCAGGCGGGTCTCAAGGCTACCTTCAGGGCAGGTGACGAGTTGCTGCGTCACCAGGTACGGGTCCGGGTGGCCACGCTCCCTCCCGGCGAGGATCCGGACACGCTGGTCAAGTCGGGAGGGGCGGATGCCCTGGACCAAGTCCTCCGTGACGCGGTCGACGTGTTCGAGCGCAAGATCCAGATCATGGAGCGCAAAGGCTACTTCGACGGGTTCGAGCACCTGCGAGACGCCGTCGATCGCCTGCTCCCGACCATTCGCGCAGCAGCAGATCCGATCACTCGAGAGCTGTATCTTTCATTGGCGTCGGAGCGAACCAGGATCAGCAAAGAGGTGCTGGAGCGGGAACTGGCCGAGTCGCGAAGCGGATATCAGCCGGTCGGAGGGGCCCCGGCTCGCGGGCCGAGAGAGCCGGCAGCCGCAGCCACCCCTCCGGCGCGCACCAGGACGGGTCCGGAGACCCAGTTGTTGAAGGCCATGTTTGCTTCACCCGAGTGGATCGAGCGGGCCCGCGCGGAGCTCAGTCCCGCGCTGTTCCGGTCACCCCGGCTCAGGGAGGTGTTCGAGGCGTTGTTGCGCTCCGAGGCCGGGGCAGCCCAGCTGCCCGAGTCGCTCTCCCCTGAGGTTCAGCCGGTGTGGGCCCGGTTGAAAGAGGCCTCGCTGAACCTTGCCGGCAGCGACCAGTCGGTCACCTTCGATCGAGCCTCCCAGATTCTTCGCGCCAGACCCGAGTACGAGAAGATCTCCTCTATCAGCGATCCGGGCGAGAAGCGGCGGCGCAGAGAAGAGCTCCAGCGGTTGTACCCCGAGGCAGACCGCTGGTACACCGTCATGCGCGGTGTCCGGGCTGCCAATCGTCCGAGGGGCTCCTGATGCACGCCGATCTGGTCAAGCTGCTCGAGCTCCAAGCCAAGGACGCCGTGCTCAGTGATGCGGAGCAACGACTCGCCGCTCTCAACCAGAATGCTGCGGCGCTCGATCAGGCACTGCAGCGTGCCCGGGAGAGTCTCGAAGCGGCGCAAAAGGCGTTGGCGGAGGGACGGCGGCGGCGCGACGAGATGGAAGCCAAGATCGAGAGCTACCGACTGCTGCAGGACCGGCGCAAGCAGCGGCTGGAACAGGTCAAAAACGCCAAGGAGGCATCAGCCGTGATGGCGGAGCTCGATCTGGCCCGGGCGGTCATGGCCAAAGAGGAGAGTGACTGGGTTCGCACAGCCGACGGGGTAGTGCAGCTGGAGATCAGGGTTCAGACCGAGGAAACCAATCTGAAAACCATTGAATCGTCCCAAGCCGAAGAGCGCGCCTTGCTGGGGCAGCGCCGGGATGCGCTGGAGGTAGAACGGGCGGCGGCTCTCACGGAGCGGGAGGCCAGTGCCGCCACCATCGACCGGCCGCTGCGCATCCGCTACGACCGCCTCCGCCGAAGCCGGTCCAACGATGTAGTGGTGCCGCTGGTGGGCGGCGCCTGCGGCGGCTGTCATACCGCGGTGCCGCTCAACCGGCGCAGCCAGATCAAGGCGGGGTCGGTGATAGACGGATGCGAAGCCTGCGGCGCGATTCTGTACCCCCCTGAGCCGAGTCGATCAGCGTGACTGCTCCCGGAACTGATACACTTCCTCGGGTGAGCGTCTTTCCCCCGCCGGTGCTGCGCTGGAGAGTGGTGCCTCAGCCGGATCCGGCTCAGGTCCAGGCCCTCGCCACCGCACTCAATCTTCCCGCCGCACTCGCCGGGCTGCTGGTCCAGCGCGGCTATGGCACCAAGGAGGCGGCTCGTCGCTTTTTGCGTCCCGCGCTGTCCGAGCTCTCGGACCCGTGGCGGCTTGCGGGCATGGCGGAGGCAGTGCAGGCCATTGTCTCCACTGTCCGGTCGGGCGGCCGCATTCTGGTGCATGGAGATTACGATGTCGACGGCCAGTGCGCCTCGACTCTGCTCACCCGCGCCTTGCGCGTTGCCGGGGCCGACGTGCTCCCATTCCTGCCCCATCGCCTTCGGGACGGCTATGACTTTGGTCCCGCGGGTTTGGAGGCGGCCAAGGCTGCCGGGGCCTCTCTGGTGATCACCTGCGATTGCGGGATCACCGCTTATGACACCGTTCTTGCCGCCCGCTCAGCCGGCATCGATGTCGTAGTGACCGATCACCATTTGCCGGGCGAGCAGCTGCCGCCGGCACTCGCGGTAATCGATCCGCAGCGGGAAGACGACACCTCCGGCGCCAATCAGCTCTGCGGCACGGGCATCGCCTTCAAGCTGGTACAGGCACTCGTGCCGGCGCTGGGTTTGCCGGCTAACCTGCCGTTTCATCTGCTCGATCTGGTCGCGCTCGCCACCGTGGCCGACGTGGTGCCGCTGCAGGGCGAAAATCGCATCCTGGTCAAGCACGGCCTCAAGGTGCTGCACGAGAGCCGCTGGCCCGGTCTCCGGGCCCTGCTCGACGCCACCGGCCTCAGCGGCAAAGAGGTCAAGGCCCACCATCTCGGCTTCATTCTGGGACCCCGGCTGAACGCGGCGGGGCGAGTGGGAGACGCCACCGACGGGCTCAAGCTCCTTCTGAATGACGATCCGGCAGAGGCCGCGGCCCTGGCCCAGAAGCTCGAGGCGCTCAACACCGAGCGTCAGGCATTGGATCAGCGCATCCTCGACGAGGCTCTGGAGCAGGTCGAGCGTACCGCGCACCCGGAGCGCGATGCTGGCTTCGTGTTGTCGGCGGAGGGATGGCATCCCGGAGTAGTCGGCATCGTGGCGTCCCGGGTAGTGGAGCGGTACGGCCGCCCGACCTTTCTGATCGCGTTCGATGGAGAAATCGGCAAGGGCTCCGGGCGGAGCACCTCCCGGTTCAATCTCCATTCCGCACTGCTTTCCTGTGGCGACTTGTTGGAGCGCTACGGCGGGCACCATATGGCGGCGGGCCTCACCATACGCCGGGAGCAGCTCGATGCCTTTCGCGAGCGGTTCGGCGATGTAGCCCGCCAGTCACTCGGTCCAGACGATCTCGGGCCGGAGCAGCGGGTCGATCTGGAAGTCTCATTGCGCGAGGTCACCCGCGATCTCGAGCGGCTCTGCCGCTACCTCGAGCCTTGCGGCCAGGGCAATCCAGGCCCGGTGTTTGGAATTCGCGGAGTCCGCTTTACCAGCCGCAGTGTGGTGGGCAACGGACACCTCAAGGGAGCTCTTGACGACGGTACCACTCGGCTGTGGACCATCGGCTTTCAATGGGCCGACCGGGTGCCCTGGCTGGGCGACGAACCGGTCGACGCGGCCTTCCGAATCGAGTGCGACGACTGGAACGGCATGAGCGGTCTTCAGGCCCGGCTCTGCGCGCTCACACCGCACATATCTCTGTAGAATTTTCACCACAAAAGCACAAAGGACACAAAGGATACGTCTACAACCTTGACTCCAATGCTCGCTTGGCGAGAACGAGGACTCTGGGTGTTGTCGTTACCTTTGTGTCCTTCACGCCCTTTGTGGTTAAGTGTCGCTCTGGCCTGGTGAGAGTTGTAGGAGGTCAGTTTGGTGGACGAAAACTGGCGGTTCCCAAAGACGCCCGAGTTCGCCCTACCTCCGACCGGGTCCGCGAGGCTTGGATGAGCATCCTGGGTGCGGCGCTGGACGGCGCGCGGGTGCTCGATCTGTTCGCCGGCAGCGGGGCGCTCGGCCTGGAAGCCTTGTCACGCGGAGCCGGCTCGGCCACCTTCGTGGAGCTGAATCCCCCGTCGCTCAAAGCATTGGAGAGCAATATCGCTGCCCTCGGCGTAAGTGACCGGGTGACGGTACACCGGGGTGACGCCATTCGCTTTGCCCGGCGGCTGTCCGAGCACGCCTTCGACATCGTTCTGGCCGATCCGCCATACACTATCGATTACGCCGCACAGCTGATTCAACTCTTCCGCGCTCGCCCGTTCGCCCGCATTCTTTCGGTCGAGCACCGAACCGATCTCGAGCTCCCCGGCAACGATACCCGGCGCTACGGCGACACCGCCATCACCTTTTGTCACGCGCCATGACCCGCATCGCGGTGTATCCCGGCTCCTTCGATCCGCCAACGCGAGGGCACGAGGATCTGGTTCGGCGCAGCCTGGGACTGGCCGACCGGCTGATCGTCGCCGTCGCGGTAAACCTGATGAAGCAGCCGCTCTTCTCGGTGGAGGAGCGATTGGACATGCTGCGCGCCGCGGTAGGCAACGACGAGCGGGTGTCTTTCGAATCCTTCGATGGGTTGCTGGCGGAGTTCGCCAAGCGGGTGGGCGCCACCATAATCATACGGGGCCTGCGGGCGGTGAGCGATTTCGAATACGAGACCCAGATGGCGTTGATGAATCGCCAGCTCCACCCTTCACTGGAAACGGTATTTCTGGTCCCGGCGGTGGACCTGACCTATCTGAGCTCGAGTCTGGTCCGCGAAGTCGCCCGATTCGGCGGAGACGTAAACCCCCTGGTGCATCCGGCGGTCGCCAAGGCATTGGCCCGGCGGTTTCGCTCGTGAGCTTTCGCGGCCAGCTGATCGACCGAGCCGCCCGGCGGAAAGCGCGGGTGGTCCTCTGTGAGGGCGAGGACGCCCGGGTGCGCAGCGCCATCGAGCAGCTTCGGGCCAAGAACGTGGTCGAGCCGATCGTCTTGGGAGGAGACGGATTGGATCCGGCCAAGGACCCCCGGCTCGGAAAGATTGCTCAATTCCTACGGGAGCGGAGGCCGGATCGAATCCGTGACGGCGTGCACGCCCTGGATGTCGCGGCCGACCCGGTCAACTTCGGCGCTGCCCTGGTGGCATTGGGCGAAGCCGACGGCTGCGTCGCCGGCGCGGTATATGCCACCGGCGAGGTGGTTCGGGCCGCACTGTGGGCCATCGGGACGGCGCCGGGAATGAGCCTGGTGAGCTCTTCCTTCTATATGGTACTGTCGGGAAGTGAGACCGTCCTCACGTTCACCGATTGCGCCGTGGTGCCGGAGCCAACGCCGGGGCAGCTGGCCGAGATCGCGCTCGCCGCTGCCCGGGACCGCCACCGGCTGGTGGGAGACTCGCCCCGGGTGGCCTTCCTCTCCTATAGTACCAAGGGAAGCGCTGGAGGTCCCCACGTTGCCCGGGTGCAGGAGGCGGCCGCCCATTTTCAGCAGCTGGCGCCGAATATTCTCTGCGACGGAGAGCTCCAGGCCGACGCGGCACTCAGTCCGGAGGTAGCGGAGCGGAAGGCACCCGGCTCCCCGGTGGCAGGACGGGCCAATGTTCTGGTCTTTCCTGATCTCGACGCCGGCAACATCGGCTACAAGCTGGTCCAGCGCATCGGAGGCGCTGTCGCCATTGGCCCCATCCTGCAGGGGCTGGCGCGACCGATGGCCGACCTGTCGCGGGGTGCCAGTGCGGACGATATTGTCGAGGTCACCGCAATGGTGGCGTTGCAGTGCGGAGAACCATGAAGTAAGGGAGTGACCGGATGGGGTTCAGTGAAAGCAAGGAGTCGGGCGGCGTCACCGTCGTCAAAGTGGACGGCCAGCTGATCATCGGGAATCGGCACGAGCTCAAGGATCTGGTCCAGGCGGCGCTGGATCGCGGCGACCGACGCCTGCTGGTGGATTTCTCGAACACCGGCTATATCGACTCGTCGGGTCTCGGCGCGCTGGTCTCCATTTCCAAGCGAATTCGCGAAGCTGGTGGGGAGCTTCGACTCTCCGGCCTCAACGACGACCTCCGCTCCCTGTTCGAGCTGACCAAGCTGGACACCCTTTTCGCCATCACGGAGACTCCCGAGCAGGCCCTGTCCAGCTTTTAATTCAGGGGCATGACCTCGCCGCTTCGTCTTTGCGTCCGCCGCTCCGCGGTCCCGAACTCGCGCGAGGCCGCAACCCTGGTAACGCTGCGGCTTCCGAGTGATGTCAACTGCATCGAAGAGGCGGTCGAGCTGGTCACCCGCCACTGCCTGGCCGGACACGAGTCCACCGAGAGCATCCGGTTCCGCCTTCGTGTCGTGCTATCCGAGGCAATCAGCAACGCCATCGTGCGAGGTAACTGCGAAGATTGCAACAAGTGGGTGGACGTTCGGGCCGAGCTGGGGCCTGACATCATCAGCGTCTATGTCACCGACGAAGGACCCGGGTTCGATCCCGCCACTGTACCCGAGCCAATTCGTCCGGAGCAGCTCGACGAAGCAAGCGGGCGCGGCCTCTTCCTGATTCGCAAGCTCGTCGATGCCGTTCAGTTCAACGCGCAGGGGAACTCCATCTGCATGATACTGCGCCGCTGGTAGGGCGCCTCGATCACGTGCTGCACGCATTGGGCGCGCTCGTCCATGGACGGGTGCGGCTCTGGCGCGCCGATCAGCGAAGCCTCCGGGTGGCGGCCGGGGCCGACCCCGGATGGTCGCTGGCTCTTCCGACCAAGCCAGGGCTCACCAAGACCACGGAGGGACAGGCCTGGCTGCAGCCGGTCCCCGGCGCGCCGGGCGTCTGGCTGGAAATCGCCGATGGCGATCCCGCCGGACTGGAACGCGCCGCCCAGCGGGTTAGCCCGGTGGTGGGCGCGCTTCTGGAATCGGAGCGGCAGCGAGCCTATGTGGCAGAGGAGCTGGCCGGCCGCTACGAGGAGATCGATCTCCTCTACGCCATCAGCGAAATCCTGGGACGCACCGTCCGCCTTGAGGAGGCAGCGCAGATTATCGTGCGGGAGGTGAGCGCGGTGGTGGGTGCCCGCCGGGCATCGATCATGGTCTATGAGGACGGCACCCGCACCCTCAGAACCGTTGCGGCCCGGGGCTTTGCCGCAGACAACCTGGAGCCGGTTGAGGTGGATGACGAATGCTCGGTAGCGGCCCGGGTCTTTCGCGAGCAGCGGATCATCACCTTCGACCCAACCAATCCCGACTCAGTAGCGCCCGAGTGCGGGGATGCTCGCGGATACCGGGGCCACTCCTTCATCAGCGTGCCGATCTGCTACGGCACCGACGGCTCCGGGCTCCGCTGCGTGGGCGTCATCAACCTGACTGACCGGATCGGCGGAGATCGTTTTACCCTGGACGACCGGAAGCTGGTGAGCGCGGTGGCCAACCAGATTGGCGCCGCGGTCGAGAATGCCCGACTGGTCGATCGAGACCTGCAGCAGCAGCGGCTGCAACGAGAGCTGGAGCTGGCGCACGATCTCCAGCTGAAGCTGCTTCCGTCTCCTTCCGTGCTTCAGGGAGACGCCGAAGTGGCGGCCCGATGTCTCCCGGCCGACTCGGTCGGCGGGGACTTCTACACCTTCAGTCGTTTGGGGCGCGGCCGGGTCGGGGTCATGCTGGGCGACGTGGCCTCGCACGGGTTCTCCGCCGCTTTGGTGATGGCCCTGGTGATGTCCGCCGCGGGCATCCACGCCGCCGCCGAGACCACACCGGACGAGACGCTCACCGCATTGCTCGACAGCCTTTCCACTGAGCTGGTCAAGACGGAAATGCATTTCAGCGTGTTCTACGGAGTGCTCGACCCTACCGGCCGGCGACTGTCCTACGCGAGCGCGGGCCACCCGCATGCGTTCCGGATTCCGCGCTCGGGACCACCCGAGCGGCTCGAGGCCACGGCACCTCCTCTGGGTCTCGCGGCGATGGGCACCATCCAACGGCGCCTGGTGGCATGGACGCCCGGAGCTGACCTGCTGGCGCTTTGGACCGATGGCCTGGTGGACGCTCGGAACGATGCCGGTGAGGCATATGGCGAGCAGCGGCTGCTCGACAGTCTCACCGCACACCGCACCGAATCGGTGGAGTCGATCGTCAATGCCACCCTGGCAGAGGCCGAGTCATTCGGTGGCCAGCCGATCGACGACCGCACCCTGTTGGTCATGCGGATCTGACGTGCCCCGGGCGAAGCGTCGCCTGGGTCAGCACTTTCTTACCGACCCCAGCATCCTGGCGCGGATTGCCGAGGCGCTCGAGGCCGGGCCGGACGAGACCGTACTCGAAATCGGTCCCGGTCCCGGCGGGCTCACCGCGGCGCTGGTACCGAGAGCCGCTCGCGTGATCGCCATCGAGAAAGATCGGGACCTGATCGCTCCGCTCCGCGCGCGATTTCCTTCGGTCGAGCTGGTCGAGGCCGATGCACTGAAAGTCGATTGGGGTAGCATTGCTGGTGGACCCTATCTCGTCGCCGGAAATATTCCTTATAACATCACGTCACCGCTGCTGGACAAAGCGCTTACTCCGCCGATTCCGCGTCGCATCGTCTTTCTGGTTCAAAAGGAAGTGGCGGACCGGGTGACAGCTCGTGCCGGAACATCGGCGTATGGAGCACTGAGTGTCGGAGTGCAGGCAGTGGCGCAGGCGGAGCGCCTATTTACCGTTTCCGCCGGGGCCTTTAAGCCCAGACCGAAAGTCGATTCCGCGGTGCTTCGTCTGACCCCACTGGATCAGCCGCTGATCCCGATGGAACAGCAGGACAGCTTCCGGGCGATGGTCGTGGGTCTGTTCGGGTTTCGCCGGAAGCAGCTGCTCCGGGGCCTTCGAGAGCTCACCGGCTGGGAGCCCGATCGGGCGGGGGAACGGCTGGAGCGTGCCGCGGCCGATCCCACCGCCCGGCCCGAAATGCTGAGCCCGGAGGAATTCGTGAAGTTGCACCAGGCACTCGTTGACGGAGGATGGCCCAGACGATAACTTTGTGAAACATTTCACATAAAGTCAAACGCTGCATGCGCAAAGTCGCCGAGTCCACCGTCCGTCGTCTGTCGCTGTATCTCCGCTTCCTGGAAGAATTCGAAGGGCAGGGCATTGGCACCGTCAGCTCCGGCGCCCTGGCCTCACGAGGGGGGACCACCTCGGCCCAGGTCCGCAAGGATCTCTCGTTCTTCGGATCGTTCGGCAAACGGGGACTCGGGTATCCAGTCCCGGAGCTGGCGGACCGGCTGCGCGAGATCCTCGGGCTCAAGCGGCGCTACCGGGTGGGAATGATCGGGGCAGGGAAGATCGGCAGCGCGCTGGTGCAGTACCGCGGATTCAAGCAGCGGGGCTTCGACATCGTGGCCATCTTTGACAGCGATCCTGGCAAGGTGGGGCGGCAGTGGAACGGGCTGACGGTGCTGGACATCGGGAATCTGGAGAAGGAGCTGCAGCACCGGCCGGTAGATATGGCGGTGTTGGTGGTCCCCGCCGATGTAGCCCAGGCGGTGACCGATCGGCTGGTGGCGCTCAGGATCAAAGCCATTCTGAACTTTGCGCCGGTACAGCTCTCGGTGCCGGACGATGTGGTGGTCAAAACGGTGAATCTGGCCCTCGAGCTGGAGACGTTGAGTTACGCGCTGGCCAGTCGGTAACCTTTCCTGAAGCAATCCCACTCTCACCGGCACGGGGCCATGCGCGCGCTTCTCCTGCTTCTCATCACTGGAACGCCCTCTCTTCTCGCCTGCCAGCAGAAACCCTACGACCTTGTGATTCGGAACGGCCACATCGTCGACGGGACCGGGTCGCCTTGGTATGCGGGTGATATCGCCATCCGCGACGGCAGGATCGCCGCTGTCGGACCGGTGCTCGGCGCCAAGGCGGGGAAGACAATTGATGCCCACGGCATGGTTGTGGCACCGGGGTTCATCGACATGCTGGGTCAGTCGGATCTCACCATTCTGGTCAGGCCTGACCTGCCGTCGAAGATCTTTCAGGGGATCACCACCGAGTTCACCGGAGAGGGCAGCAGCGCCGCGCCGCTTAACCCCCGAATCATCGCCGCGGATCGTCTGGTCTACGACCATCTCAAGATCACACCCGATTGGCAGACGCTGGGCCAGTACTTTGCCCGGCTCGAGCGGCAGAAGATCGGCATCAACGTGGGTGACTATGTGGGCGCCACGCAGGTTCGCCGCATGGTGATCGGGGACGACGATCGAGCCCCGACGCCGGAGGAGCTGGAGCAGATGCGCCGTCTGGTCCGGGAAGCCATGGAAGACGGAGCAATGGGGCTCTCGACCTCCCTGCAGTACCCGCCGGCACCGTACGCCAAGACCGAAGAGCTGATTGCCCTGGCCAGGGAGGCCTCCCGCTACGGGGGGAGCTATGCCACCCATATGCGGTCCGAGTCGGATGATGTTCTGCCGGCTCTGGACGAAGCCATCCGGATCGGGCGCGAGGCCCGACTGCCGGTGGAGATCTGGCACATCAAGGTGGCCGGCAAGCGCAACTTCGGGCGAATGCCGGAGGTGATCGGGAAGATTGATTCGGCCCGAAAGGCAGGGGTGGACATTGCCGCCGATACGTACGCCTATACCGCCTGGTTCAACTCGCTTTCAGCGATGGTGCCGCCCTGGGCGCACAACGGCGGAACCGACAAGCTGATCCAGCGGATGAAGGATCCGGCGACTCGGAAAAAGATCCGGCATGACATGGAGACGCCGGCCTCGTGGGAGAACAACGCCTGGCAGGAGATCTCCAACCCCGATGCCATCCTGATTGGGGCGGTACAGAATCCCGAGCTGTTGCCGCTCCAGGGAAAGACGCTGGGCGCCATTGCCCGGGAGAAGAGGGCCGATCCGCTCGATGCCTTGCTGGATCTGCTGATCGCCGATCGCGCCTTCACCTCGGTGGCGGTGTTCGGCATGGACGAACGGGACGTGATGCTGGCGCTGCAGCAACCCTGGGTCTCGATCAACAATGATTCGGAGGGCACCGCGCCGGATGGCATCCTGGGACAGGAGCACCCTCACCCGCGGGCGTACGGCACCTTCCCCCGGATCCTTCGGAAGTATGTGCGGGAGGAGAAGCGGCTCAGTCTTGAGGATGCAATCCGGAAGTTCAGTTCGCTGCCCGCCCAGCGGATGCGTATCGCCGACCGGGGTGTGCTCAAGGCGGGAATGTGGGCGGACATCGTGGTCTTCGATCCGGACAGCGTGAAAGACCTGGCCACGTTCGAAAAGCCCAACCAGCTGAGTGAAGGCATGCGCTGGGTCCTGGTGAACGGGGTGCCGGTGGTCGCGGAGGGAAAGGCAACAGGCGCGTTGCCGGGCAAAGTGCTCCGCGGTCCCGGGGCTACAACTTCTGGCCCTCGCTAGCCTCTTGCGGAGCTTCGTAGCGGCACTGAGGGTGCC
>JBJMPB010000518.1:0-7249 GCA_045803455.1 Gemmatimonadales bacterium
TATTCGTATATTGTATACACAATACTTTATCCAGCGAGACCGGTGATCGATCGTAAACCCCTCCGAGACCAGGCCTACCAGGAGATCCTCGACCGTGTTCACAGCGGCGACCTGGCCCCGGGCACCCGGGTGAGGGACACCTCGCTCGCCGGTCAGCTGGGTATAAGCCGCACCCCGATTCGCGAAGCGTTGATCCGGCTATCCCGAGAAGGAGTCTTGGCGGCCGATATTGGCCGAGGCTTCAGCGTCTGCCGCCTGGATGCCAGTGAGATGCGGGAGAGTGGCGCGATCCTTAGCGCCCTCGAGGTGCTGGCGCTGCAGACTTCCACCGATGTCCCTCCGGAGCGGTTCGGCCGGCTGAGCGAGATAGATCGAGGGCTGGCCTCGATTCGAAGCGATGTGGACCGGACGGTAGGGCTGGAGGAGGAGTGGCACCAAACCCTGCTGCTCGGATGCCCCAACCGCCGGCTTCGCGACATGATCGACAATCTCTGGCAGGTGCCGCGACGGTACATTCGGGTTTACCTCCGAGAGGCCGGCCGGGTGAGCCTGTCCACTCAACATCATGCCCGCGTCATCGAAGCGCTGAGGCGAAACGATCGTGTTGCCGCCGCCGACCGGCTGGCGCACCACTGGGAGAGAGGAATCGAGGAGTTGGGCTCATGGTTGGAACGATAGCCACCGATCTGGATCGAGACATACTGCGCTGGCGCCGGGACACTCCGGGGTGTTCTCGAGTGGCCCACCTGAACAACGCTGGGGCGGCGCTGGCACCCCGTGTAGTCCGCAAGGCGATCGACGAGCATCTCGACCTGGAGAGTGAGATCGGCGGCTACGAGGCGGCCGAGATGCGCGCGGGAGAGGTGCGGGAGGTATATGCGGCCGTAGGCAGCCTGTTGGGAGCAAGAGGCGAGAATGTGGCGCTGGTGCAGAACTCCACGGTTGCCTTTGCTCAGGCGATCAGCGCGTTCGACCTCGGCCCGGCGGACAGCATTCTCACCAGCCAGGATGACTACGCCTCCAACCAGATCATGTACCTGTCGCTGGCGCAAAGAAGGGGAGTACGCATCGTTCGCGCGCCCGATGCTCCCGAAGGAGGGATCAATCCCGAAGAGGTGCGCCGCCTGGTGGCGCGTCAGCGGCCAACCCTGATTGCCCTTACCTGGATCCCGACCAACTCGGGTCTGGTTCAGCCGGCGGAGGCCATAGGTGAGATCTGCCGGGCATCCGACATTCCGTACCTGGTGGATGGCTGCCAGGCTGTGGGTCAAATGCCGATCGACGTCACCCGTCTGGGCTGCGACTTCCTCTCGGGCACGGCTCGCAAATTTGTCCGGGGACCGCGGGGCCTGGGCTTCCTCTATATATCCGATCGAATGCTTGGTCGGGGCGCCCATCCACTCCTGATCGATATGCACGGAGCCACCTGGACCGAGCGCGACAAGTTCGAGCTCAGTCCAGACGCCCGGCGCTTCGAGACCTGGGAATTCGCTTACGCCCTCATGTTCGGCCTCGGCGCCGCTGCCCAATACGCCCTTGATGTGGGCCTGGAAACGGCTCGCGACCGCAGCCGGGATCTAGCGGCCTATGTTCGAGAGCGTCTTGCCCGGCTTTCCGGTGTTCGGGTGCTCGATCGAGGAAAGGAGCTCTGTGCTATTGCCACGGCGGAGATCGAAGGATGGCACTCGAGCGACGTGAAACTGGCACTTCGGCACCGCGGCATTAACACCAGCTCGCCCGAACGGGAGGATGCGGTCATCGACATGGACTCGAAGCACGTGACATCGGCGCTGCGTATCTCGCCGCACTACTACAACAGCAGGGAAGAGATCGACATGGCGGTTGATGCCCTGAGTGAAGTCCTGGCGGATGGACCTCGGTCTTAGCCTGATGCCTTCTCTCTGCTGTCAGCCTTGGCAGTGTCCTTCAGAACCGGCTCCAGAACCCGCCACACCGTTTCCGCCATCCTGCGCTGACCCTCGGCTGTGGGATGGACCCCGTCGCCCTGATTCACGGCGCTGATTCCGCCCACTCCTTCAAGCAGGAAGGGAACCAGCGTGGCACCATGGGCTCTGGCCAGCTCGGGATAGATGGACTCGAACTGCTGACTATAGGCACGGCCGTAGTTGGGAGGAATCTTCATTCCCACCAGCACCAGCTTTGCGCCCGGCTGCAGCTGGTGAGCCCGCCGCAGAATAGCGTCGACGTTGGATCGCAGCGAATCAACCGGTAATCCCCTCAGGCCATCGTTGGCCCCGGTTTCGACCACCAGCACCGACACAGGTTGCTGCAGGAGCCAGTCCACTCGCCTCACTGCACCGGCTGAGGTTTCGCCGCTGACCCCGGCATTGATGACCCGGTAAGGCAGCCCCGCCGCATCGATCTTCTGCTGGATCAGTGCGGGATAGGCCTTGGCTGGATCGATGCCGTAACCTGCGGTGAGGCTGGTTCCCAGAAACAGAACGGCCGGGCTCTGGGAGTTTTTGTCTGGCGGGCTCGTAGCTGGTTCGTCCCTGGGCTGCTGCTCGCAACTCACGACGGCCGCGAGCACGCCGGAGAGCAGTAAGTGTCTGAGTATCATTCGTGAATGTCTGATGCCATTCTGCGCTGCCGATCTCTGAGCCGAACCTACCGCTCGGGCAGCCGCGATCTCACCGTGCTGAAGGATATCACCTTCGATGTATCGCCGGGCGAATTTCTGGCGATTCTGGGGCCGTCCGGCAGCGGAAAAACGACGCTGCTCGGGCTGCTGGCGGGACTGGACCTGCCCAGCAGCGGCACGGTGCATCTCGACGGGCAGGAACTAGGCGGGATGACCGAAGATGAGCGAGCCAGACTGCGGGTGGAGAAGATAGGATTTGTCTTTCAGTCCTTTCAGCTGATGCCCACCCTGACCGCCCAGGAAAATGTGCAGGTCCCTCTCGAGCTGAGAGGTCAATCCGAGGCCGGCGTTCGAGCCCGCGACTTGTTGAGCCGGGTGGGGCTCAGCGGGCGGGAGCACCATTATCCGGTTCAGCTCTCCGGTGGCGAGCAGCAGAGAGTGGCCTTGGCGCGGGCATTCAGCACCCGCCCGAAAATCCTGTTTGCCGACGAGCCGACCGGCAACCTGGACGCCAGTACCGGCGCCACCATCATCGAGCTCATGGCCGGGCTGAACAACGATCAGGGAACGACGCTGATCCTGGTCACTCACGATCTCGAGCTCGCCTCCCGGGCTCGCCGGACCATTCGGCTGGCGGATGGCCGCCTCAGCGGAGATTCCGCGGCGTGACTGAGCCCGCCTTTCTCTTTCGGATGGCAGGTCGAGAGCTGAGAGCTGCCCGGGGGCGGGCCGCGTTGCTGGCTGGCACCGTGGCCGTTGGCGTCTCTGCGCTGGTGGCGATCGCGTCATTCTCCGAGAACCTGAGGAGCTCGGTCGACCAGCAGGCGCGCACACTGCTTGGCGCCGATCTCGCCTTCTCCAGCCGGCAGCCATTCTCAAAGTCGACCGAAGCGGTGTTGGACACGCTCGCCCGCGAGGGCGCCGAGCTGGCGCGGCTCACGAGCTTCGCTGCCATGGCCTATGCGCCCAAGGGAAAGAGCACCCGATTGGTGCAGGTGGCAGCTGTGTCGGGCAACTATCCGTTTTACGGTGAGATTGCCACCCAACCTCCAGCGGCATGGCGCGCGCTGCAGCTGGGACGCAACGTCATCGTAGACCCGTCGTTACTGCCGGCTCTCGAGGCTGGAGTGGGTGACACGCTGGCGTTGGGTGAAGCTCAGTTTCTGATCAGCGGCACCATTCGCAGTGCTCCCAATCAGGTGGGTTTCCGCTTCGCGCTCGGGCCGCGAATCTATATCCCGGCAGCGTCGCTGCAGGCCACCGGTTTGTTGGGGTTTGGTGCGCGGGTCCAATATGAGACGTACGCGAAGCTTCCCCCGCACATCTCGGCGCAAGCCTGGGCCAGCCGCCACCGGTCCCAGCTTACCACCGAGCGAGTGCGAATACGCACGGTAGCGGAGGATCAGCGGAACCTGGACGAGGTGCTTTCCCGTCTCGCCGGTTACCTGGGACTGGTCGCTCTGATGGCCTTACTGCTGGCGGGGATTGGCGCGGCCAGTGCCGCGGTGGTCCAGGTTCGGCAGCGCACCGAATCCATTGCCGTCCTCAAGTGCCTGGGCGCCACCCGCGGACAGGTGTTCCGTCTCTACCTGCTGGAATCTGGGTTGATGGGTTTAGTCGGAAGCCTGGTCGGCACCTTGTTGGGCATTGCGCTGCAGCAGATCCTTCCCCGCCTGCTCGGAGGCCTGCTGCCGGTTGAGGTGGTTCCTGGAATTTCCTGGAAGGCCATTGCTCTCGGGATCGGGGTTGGATTCTGGATCACCTTGGTCTTCACCAGCTTCCCTCTTCTGGCTGTACGCGTCATTTCACCGCTCAGGGCGCTGCGCCGGGTCTATGAGAGCGAGCGTTCCGCCCATGATCTCTGGTGGGGCCTGGCGACTGTGGCACTGGCCGCCAGCATCCTTCTCCTCGCGGTCTATCAAGTCGGCAGCTGGCGTCAGGGTGTGATCTTCGCCGGAGGCGCCGCACTCACCCTTCTCCTGCTATGGGCCTCCGCCTGGAGTCTTACTCACACACTGCGGCGCCGTTTCCCTCAGGCAATGCCGTACGTCTGGCGGCAGGGACTGGCCAACCTGTACCGGCCCGCCAATCAGACCACGATCCTGATTCTGGGCATCGGGTTCGGAGCGTTCCTGTTGGTGACTCTCTACCTCATGCAGCACAACCTGCTGCAGCAGCTCAGGACAACGGGAGGATCGGGTCGCCCGAATCTGGTGCTCTTCGACATTCAGTCCGACCAAATGACAACGGTCCGTCAGGAGCTCCAGAGGGCTGGGCTCCCGCTCTTCGGCCCCACCTCGATCGTGCCGATGCGGATCGCCGCGATCAACGGACGTCCCGTCACCACCCTGTTAACCCGCCGGGCCAACGATGAAGAGCCGGAGGACGCGTGGGCACTTCGGCGGGAGTATCGATCGACCTATCGTGACAGCCTGGTTTCCACCGAACGGGTAGTCGAGGGAACCTGGCACCGCGCCAGATCCGGACCACCCGCTTTGATCTCCGTGGAGCAGGACCTTGCCCGGGAGCTGGGAGTCGGAATCGGCGACCAGATCGTCTGGGATGTGCAGGGAGTCTCGCTTCCATCCCGGGTCACCAGCTTGCGCGCGGTAGATTGGGCCCGGTTCGAGCCCAACTTTTTTGTGGTCTTTGCTCCGGGAGCGCTGGAGCGAGCACCCCAGACGTTGGTGGTGCTCACGCGTATTGCCGAGCCAGTGGCGCGAGGCCGCTTCCAGCGGCGAATTGCTGAGCGGCTTCCCAATGTCTCCACCCTGGATCTCTCGGTCCTGCAGGAAGCGCTGGAGCGTCTGGTGGAGCGCGTGGCACTGGCCATCAGGTTCATGGCTCTGTTCAGCGTCGCGGTAGGCGTTCTGGTGCTGGTCGGCGCGTTGGCAACCAGCCGATTTCAGCGCATCCGGGAGGCCGCCCTCCTCAGGACCCTCGGGGCCACCCGGTCCCAGATTCTGCGCGTGGTGCTGGCCGAATATCTCTCGCTCGGTCTCCTCGCTACCGCAGTGGCGCTGGTGCTTGCCACGCTGGCCGCCTGGGCGCTTGCGCGCTTCGTCTTCGAGGGTAGCTTCACGATCCCAGTCGCAGGGATGAGCGCCTTGGGTGCGGGCATCGTGGCACTCACCGTGGCAGTGGGACTGGCCAACAGCCTCGACGTCGTTCGCCGCACTCCGCTCGAGAACTTGCGCGAGGAATAGAACAGCCTCCCCCGAGGATTCCCCATGCTGGCAATCGACCTCACCGGTAAGCGCGCGTTGATCGCGGGAGTCTCCGACGACGGCGGCTTTGGGTTTGCCATCGCCAAGGCGTTGGCCGAAGCCGGGGCGAGTATTTGCGTCGGGAGCTGGCCCCCGGCCCTGGGCATCTTCACCAAGCTGCTGGAGCGGGGAAAGATGGACGAATCGATGCGGCTTTCCGGCGACCGTAAGCTGGAGTTCGAGCGGATCTTTCCGCTGGACGCCGCCTACGACAGCCTGGCCGATGCGCCTCCGGAGATCCGGGAGAACAAGCGATACAAGGACGTCGGTGACTTCAGCATTCAAGGAATGACCGAGCGCATCCGCCAGGACTTCGGCGACACGGCTCTGGACATCGTGGTCCACAGCCTGGCCAATGCGCCGGAAGTGAAGTCTCCCCTGGTCGACACGAGCCGGCAGGGGTACCTCTCCGCCATCAGCGTCAGCGCCTACAGCAACATTTCCCTGGTGAAGCACCTCTCACCCCTGATGCGCAGCGGCGGGTCGTTTCTTTCCCTGACTTACATGGCGGGTGAGCGGGTGATTCCGGGTTACGGCGGGGGTATGTCATCGGCCAAGGCGGCTCTGGAAGCCGACACCAGAACCCTGGCATTCGAGGGTGGCCGCCGGTGGGGCGTGCGAGTGAATGCGATCTCGGCCGGACCATGGGCATCGCGGGCCGCGAGCGCCATTGGGTTCATCGACACCATGATCCGCTATACCTCCAGCAACTCCCCCCTGCCCCGCTCCATCGACGCCACGGATGTGGGCGCCACCGCGGCATTTCTGTCCAGCCCGCTGGCCCGGGCCATCACCGGTAGTGTGGTCTACGTGGACAACGGCTTCCATGCCATGGGGATGGCGGTGGTTGAGGGAGAGAAGTAGTCGCTAGCGACCCCGAGCCACGGCGTCGATCAGCTGTGCCAGGACGGCCAGCTCGAACGGCTTCTCGATCAGCGGCCGGGTGGTGCGGGAAATGAAGTTGCTCCAGGCGGGTGAAGCCAGATCGCCCGTCGTGATGATCAGGCCCCCGAAAAGATCGGGCCGGTGCTCGGCCAGCCAGTCGTGCAGCTCGACGCCGGAGCAATTGGGCATTCTGAGGTCGGACACGACGATCTGGTATCCGTGCAGGCCAACACGTCCGATTTTGCCCAGCGCAACCCTGCCGTCTTCCGCTGCTTCCGCGTCCCACCCTCGCTGGCCAAGATAGCGAACCACCGCCGTGCGGATCGTGGGCTCATCATCTACCACGAGCGCACGCCGCATAAGGCCGGCGACAGGGATGTTCGGGGAATGAGAATCAGCTTGGGGCACTGCTGCCCGGTTGAAGCCGAGGCAGGGTGGACCGGCCAGGGGAGCCGCGGGTGTGAGCTCAGGCTTCTTCGTATAATACTAGCCTGAT
>JBJMPB010000013.1:0-2585 GCA_045803455.1 Gemmatimonadales bacterium
CGAGGGGCGCGTGGACCTGATCAACCAGATCCGTGGTATGCTCAAGCCCTTCGGCCTGGTGGCCGGCGAGGGAGGCCGTCAGCCTTTCATTGACCGCGTGCGCGAATTAGTGGCAATGGGCCGCTGAAGGATGCTGTTGAGGCCCTCCTGACAGCGTTGCAGGAGGTCAGCCGGCAAATCGGCATCCTCACCCGTCGCCTCATGGGGCTGGCGCGCCAGGATCAGGCGGCCCGACGCCTGATGACGGCTCCCGGTGTCGGCTCTCTGGTCGCGTTGGCCTATATCAGTGTCATCGACACACCAGACCGGTTCTCGAGCTCGTCCAGTGTAGGGGCTTACCTTGGCCTGACCCCACGACGGTATCAGTCAGGCGAGATCGACCGAAGCGGTCGGATCTCCAAGTGCGGCGATCCGTTGCTGCGCACGTATCTGTTTGAGGCGGCCGGGATCCTGCTGAACCGGGTCTCGCGCTGGTCTGCGCTGAAGGCCTGGGGCACCCGGCTCGCCAAGAAGGTGGGCGGCAAGAAGGCAACCGTCGCGGTCGCGCGTAAGTTGGCTGTGGCGTGTTAGACAATGGTGCAAAGTTTGCGATCAGCTTTGTCCATACAGTCGCTCGCGAGGCGCTCCGGCGTCACACCACAGATCCCACGTTAAATCCTTCAACCGGCTCTGGACGAACCAGAGACCGATGAAGGACGAGGACCGCCATGGTCAAGCTTTGCAAGAGGCGCCGCCCCCTGCGCCTTGAGATCGGCTTCGAGGTCAGACGGGGCAGTCGGGATGCCTTGGGACGCGCCTATGAACGCCTCCTGCCCCTGCGCACCGGGTCCCGGCCATCAAGGGCACAGGCCGCTATTTCCGAGGGAGCATGCGATGAGAACTCAGCACCTGAGAGCCGTTTCGGCCCCACAGCCCCTGCAAGTCGCTCTCTACGCCCGCGTCTCCTCCGACCAGCAGGCTGAGCATCACACCATCGACAGCCAATTGGCGGAGCTGACCACACGGGCGCAACAGGATGGCCATTGCATTCGGGATGATCTGCGCTTCATCGACAACGGCCACATCGGCGCCAGCTTGATCCGTCCGGCACTGGAGCGTCTGCGGGACTTGGTGGCCCTGTCAGCGATCGATCTCGTCTACATCCTGTCCCCAGACCGCCTCGCCCGCAGCTACGCGCATCAGGTTCTGCTGCTCGAAGAATTTACCCAAGCCGGCACGCAGGTGGTCTTCGTCAATCACCCGATCGGGACTACGCCCGAGGACAGTTTGCTGCTGCAATTACAGGGCATGTTCGCCGAGTACGAGAGGGCCAAGGTGCTGGAGCGCAGCCGGCGCGGCAAGCGCCACCGCGCCCAAACCGGGGCCGTCAGTGTCCTGTCCCGTGCGCCCTTCGGCTACCGCTACATCACCCGTAAGGCTGGCGGGGGAGACGCAAGCTACGAGATCGACGAGGAGGCCGCCCAGATTGTGCGCCAGATCTTCACCTGGGTCGGGCACGAGCGCTTGACGCTGGCCGGGATCTGTCGGCGCCTGCACGACAGCGGGATTCCAAGCCCGACCGGGCGGCTCCACTGGAGCCGGGCAATGATCCATAGCATGCTGCTCAACCCTGCCTATGCGGGACAAGCCCTCTATGGTCGCCACCAAAGCGTGCCATGGCGGCCGCCGCTTCATCCGCCGCGTGGCCATGATGGCCTGCCGCGGCGGCCTTGGCGGCAAGTGCTCGCCCCACCTGAGCGGCACATCAGCATCGCAGTGCCGGCGATTGTCGGCGAAGAACTCTTTGCGAGTGTCGCCGAGCAGTTGGAGACGAGCCGCAAGCGCAATCGCCAGCGGCTTGCGGGCGTCCAGTATCTGCTGCGCGGCCTGCTGGTCTGCCAGAAGTGCGGCTATGGGTTCACGGGTCACCACCATCGGGGGCAGTGGCGCTACTATCGCTGTTGCGGCACCGACCGCAGCCGCTTCCACGGGGCATTCCGGTGCGATGCCCGGCTGGTCGCCACGGAGTTGCTTGATGAGGCGGTGTGGAGCGAAGTTCGCCGGCTGCTCGGCGATCCGGCACAGGTGATCGCAGAGTATCAGCGGCGCCTGGACGCGGTGCAGGCCACGCCGCATCGGCTCGAACGCGATGCCCTTGACCGTCAACGGGCCAAGGCCCGCCGCGCGGTCGAGCGACTGATCGACAGCTACACCGAGGGACTGATCGAGAAGCCTGAATTTGAGCCGCGCCTGGCCGAGTTGCGCCGCCGGACAGCCCGGCTGGAAGCCGATGAGCAAGTCCGCTCGCTGCATCTCGTTATCGGCAAACTCGACCTGTTTGCCACGATGGTGCACGATCGGCTCGCGGGTGCGGATTGGGCGACGAAGCGCGACATCATCTGCACTCTCGTCAAGCGCATCGAGGTGGCTGACGATGTTGTTCGGGTGATCTTCCGGGTTGATCCCGGCTTCTCAAGTCCACCTGAGACAGGCCGAACTTTGCACCATTGTCCAACACGTCGTGATCCTGCACCGGATGTGGCGTGACAACACGGACTTCCGGTTGTCGCGGCAGGAGGGGCAGCCCGCATGAGATAGACACCCAA
>JBJMPB010000042.1:0-3191 GCA_045803455.1 Gemmatimonadales bacterium
TCGCTCCGGGGGTCTACGCCTACTACGCGCATCTAGAGCCGGGCAGCATTACGGTAGCGGTGGGTGATCAGGTGACCAGCGGCCAGGTGCTGGGGCTGCTCGGCAACACCGGTAATTCGAGCGGCCCTCATCTGCACTTCGGGTTGATCGACGATCCCGACCCCCTGATCGGTGAGAGCCTGCCGATGGCCTTCGACCGCTGGACCCTGCAGGGCACGTTCGACATGGCGGCCTACGAGGCGGCCGACGGCGGGGATGCGGGCGCGGCGCTGATCCCACTTGCTGCACCCGAACCACAGACCGGCACGCTGCAGCTCTACCTCGACGTCGCGGACTTCGGCTGAGCGCGACCCGGATGGAGGTCATTTATCCTCGCTGCTGCGGGTTGGACGTGCACAAGCGCGAAGTGGTCGCCTACATGGTTCGCACTGAGCCTGATGGGACCGTGCTCAAAGAAGTGCGCGCGTTTGGAGCCATAACGCCGGACATCCTGGTGCTGGCCGACTGGTTGGCTGCACATGAGGTATCCCATGTCGCCATGGAGAGCACTGGGGTCTACCTAGCGACCGCGACGGGCTCCCCGCGCACAGGCCGCGCCGTCCCACCACCGCACCTTCGCCGCCGTCAGCCACAGCTCGCGCGCGGCCGGATCCAGGGCTGGGGTGAAGACCGACTCCTCCCGCAGCTCCAGGTGCCGCACGACGGCCGTGCCCATGGCGACCCGATCCCGCTCCCACAACCGGGTCGAGCCTTCGATGTCGGTGAAGAGAAACGTGACGGTGCCGCGGGGCAGGTCAGCCATGACCTTCCTCCAGAGCGAAGGCAGCGGATCAGGCGCCACCTGATTGTTGCACAGCAACAGTGCGTGTCAGTTTCGGGTGGGGCTCACCTGGTTCCGAGAGCTGGTTTCAAAACTCTCTGACATCGATCCCGGACCTTGGAGAGCGGTCTGTGCGCTGCCCATTTTTCAGCTTGTTGGAAGATGGCTCCAGTGCTCCTCGTCCTGGTACTGCACCGTGTCATTGACGTGCGGAAACGGTTCATCGTCCGGAACGGGCACGCCGAGGAACGCGCAGAGCGGCTCCCACCCCTGCTTGACCTCAAAGACCAGCAGCCGCTCCGGGGCGATCGTCTCTTGCACCTCGAGATTGTGCTGAGCAAAGACGGCCTGGCAATGCGCGCGATCGGTCAATCGACCGCCAAAGGTGCCGGTGGCGACGATGTCCCAATTCACCGGTGTTGTCCATTCTGAAAAGATCGTGGCCTGGACGCTGTCGTACCAGCGCTCCGGATCACGGATGGTGAGGATGACCTTCGCGTCCGGATGCGCGGTGGACAACTCGCGCCAGAAGTAGGCTCCCGGCCAATCGACTATGGCCTAAAAGCCGGTGAGGAGCGGCCGCCAGTCGACCGGCTCGCCGGCGGTCTTGCGGCGCAGGACCTCACTCCAGAGGGCGAATCGCTCCGGATGCTCGAAGTTCTCGACCATGTGGTCGCAGGGACCAAACCCGAGGCGGACCAGGGCCTCGCGCAGCGATAACGTGCCGGTGCGCCCAAATCCAGTGCCGATGACCTGGAGGGTCGGCGCCGGGATCCCTGCAACCGCGTTCGGGACTGTCATCGGTTCACCGTCTCCTCGCTTTGGGGCCACCGCCAAAGGGCTGCATGCGAGCGGAGTGCTGCCGCACACCTGAGGACGACTGGCCGCTGCGGAACCTGCATAGCGAGTGTCGCAGGGCCACCACTGATGTCAATGGGTCGGCGGGACGAGGAGTGACAGGAGCATCCGAGGAGTTTTGAAACTGGTTCCCAGCTTGTGATTTAACCCTGCTGGGGCGTCCACGCGACGGCGCTCCAGCTCCATCAGACGACGTTGCAAACCCGGGTCGAGCTTCACCCCGCGGCACCAGTCGTACACCCATCCCGTGCCGTGGTGAGCGTTCGGCGGCTTGCCAGTTGGTCGCGCGCTCTATCATGCGGGAGCATTGTGCGCCAGGCGCTTACTCCGCTGCTTCGGCCACCATCACACTGATCGGCCCGGCCACGGGCTGATGCTCGATCGGCCGCCATCCGGTCGTCCCGAGCCAACCGCTCACTTCCTCCGTGCTGTAGACGTCTCCCTCCCCAGTGATGACCAGGAACTCGCCTGCCATCAGCGCCGCGAAGGGCGGTTGGGTGTGGGTCTGGTCGGTCCAGAAGTCCACCAGGAGCAGGCGCGCACCGGCTGGCACGGCGTCGCGGGTGCGCCGGAGCAGTTCGAGGTTATGCTCCGGGGAGAGCAGATGCACCACATTGGCGATCAGGACCGCGTCATGCCCGTCCGGCAGTGGATCCGCGAAGAAGTCTCCTGCCACCACCTCCACCTGCCGCGTGGCCGGGTGGCCGGCCAGGTGCTGGCGCGCCACAGCTGCAGCAGCGGGCAGCTCGAACAGTGTGGCCTGCAGGCTCGGGTAGCTGGCGAGGATGGCGCTGAGCCAGGAACCCGTGCCCCCGCCAATGTCCAGCACCCGGCGATGGCGGCTGAAGTCATACACGGTCGGAAGCGTCCGCGCCGGGGCCGCCTGGATCGCCTCAACACCTTCAGAAAAGATGCGTTGTTCGTCTTCGGGTAGGTGCAGCGTGCTCTGTCCCTGGCCCGTGCGCACGGCGGCTTCAAACTTCGTCCAGGTGGGGTAGCTGAGGCGGTCCCAGAAACGCAAGAAGGGGCGCAGATCGGCAGGGCCGGTGCCGCTCAGAAAGGTCGCCGCAACCGGACCGTTCCGGTACTGGCCGTCCGTGCGCTCGAGCACACCCAGGACCACCATCGCGTCGGCCAGAATGCGCAGCCGCCGGCCCGCGATCCCGGTTCGCCGCGCAAGCTCGTCCAGCGTCGCAGGCCCGTCGGCCAGGTGCGCGAACAGGCCGACCTCGTTCGCGACGAAAAGGTGCTTGGCGGCCATGAAACCACTTGCGATCTGAAAGAGTAGGTCGGGGGTCGCCTCGGTCGTCTCACCGGCTACTGTCATTGCGGGCGCTCCTTGGGGATGTTCTCGGCCGCGACGCCGGCGCAGCACAGGGGCCGTGCCGGGACGCTCGAGATCATACTAAGCTCGGGAATAAACCGCGCGTCCTCTCATACGAATCTGCCAAAGCGCTGCCAATGCCTCATCAGGATAGAAGGAACCCGTATGCGCGTGCTCATCACCACCCAT
>JBJMPB010000044.1:0-4456 GCA_045803455.1 Gemmatimonadales bacterium
GGGGGTGCTTCCGCCCATCATGCCGTTGTGGAAGGCACTGATGTTCCAGGTGCCGACATCGTCACCCATGATCATGATGATGTTGGGCCTCTGTTGTCCGGCGGGCGGTGCCTGCGCCGCGGCGGGGGTGATCGCCACGCCGCCGCAGAGCAGGATCGCCCCCGCGGCCAGCTTCATGCGGCGGCGACGGGAAGCGTCGCTCCGCCCTGGCTCATTCGGATCCTTCCCGTTCAAATCATCGCTTTTCATGATCATTGTCCTTCCCTGATGATGCATCGGAAGCCGATATGGCTCGTCGAGGTGTCGACCGGCTGCGCATGACGGGCCGCCGGTCTGTAGCGCCGGCAGTAGCTCGGGGCGCACAGGTGCGAGCCGCCCTTGAGCACCTTGCGCGGGATGCGGATCTGCGGCTGGCACGGATCGTAGCTCTGATCCTCGCGCCCTCCGCGCGGGTTCTCCGGGATGCAGCAGGCCTTGGGCGCGTCGCCCGGGTGCTTGGGAGCGTAGAAGTCGGTCGTCCACTCCCAGACGTTGCCGATCATGTCATGGAGGCCATACCCATTCGACGGGAAGGCCGTCACGGGGGAGGTGCGCTCGTAGCCGTCATCCCGAGTGTTCTGGAACGGAAACGCACCTTGCCAGGTGTTTGCCATCTGGCGCCCCTCGAGCGTGAACTCATCGCCCCAGGCGAACTCCGCCTGATCGAGACCGCCGCGGGCGGCGAACTCCCATTCCGCCTCGGTCGGCAGTTCCTTGCCGGCCCAGCGGGCATAAGCCTCGGCATCGCTGTAGGCCACATGCACCACCGGGTGATCATCCAGTCCCTTGATCGAGGAGCCGGGGCCATAGGGCCGTCGCCAGGTGGCGCCGAAGGTGAATGCCCACCATTGGCTCCAGTCGTGCAGGTCGACCGGGTGGCTTGGCGGACTGAAGACGAGCGAGCCGGCCTTCAGCATGTGGGGCAGGGCACCGGGATAATCCTTCGGGTCGGGTGCGATCTCGGCAAAGGTGACATGGCCAGTCGCCTCGACGAAGGCCCGGAACCGCCGGTTGGTCACGGGCGTGCGGTCGATCCAGAAGCCGTTGACGGTGACCCGATGCACCGGGGCCTCCTCCGGATAGTGCCGATCCGACCCCATGCGGAACGTGCCACCGGGAATGTGGATCATGCCGGCACGCCCATCAGCCGGATCCGATCGTGCATCGAGGGTAATTGACATCGATTGTCCCACTTCACCTGTTCTCTCGCCCCAGCCTTCCTCACGAAGCTGAAGGCCATCCCGTTCCGCTTACTTTTGGGGGCCGCGGCCCTCGACGGCCGCGCTCCCGGGCTCCCTCTTGATGCGGTCCGGCCATAGAGACCGGACGCACCAGACCGCCAGGATCGCGTGAAGGGCAACCGCGGGCCAAAGCAGAATGCCGACCATCTTCAGGACAACCCCCGCGAAGGCGAGAAGCATCGAGGCGGTTCCGTTGTAGACAAGAATGCCGGTGAGCAATCCGCGCTGTGCCGGAGTCAACGCGTCGTTCCGCGCCATCCAGCTTGCGATGCCGATGGCCAGCAGCGACGCGCCGGCGATGCGCCCGACAAAATTCGCATCGATCGCAGCCTGTTGCCACCCGAGCAGGAGCGCGAACAGAAGGGCCGGCAGGAAGAGAAGACACAGGCCCGTTGCCCCTTCGACGACAGCCGTCACGACCAGGAGCAGCTTCCGGTCCGTCGCATGCATCGGTGCCGTTCCTTTCGAAAGTCCCCGTTGCCGCCAACACCTTTGCGTCCGGTGGCGATTTCAGGGGAAAGCCTGGGGTCAGGTGGCTGTGGCTCATCGGTGATCTTGTCGATGAAGGCCACCCGTTCCTGCGGGTTATCGTGCCGGAACGCGATGGCCATCTTCTCCTTCTCCAGGGAGCCTCGGCGTTCCGTGCCTGCAACGGGTCACAGGTTGCTCCCTGGTCCTTCCGATCACGCGGTCGGCCGTCGCTAATCCCGCGCCTTGGTGATCGCCTCCTTCACCTTCACTTCCAGGCCTGCCAACTGCGACGGCCCGAGATTGACGGTGAGCTTGTCGATCCTGCCATCGAAGGCGAACGGCACCTGGTAATCCTTCGCATTGAGCTCGGTGCGCAGGTCAATTCCCACATCGAAGGTCTCGTCAGCCACTTGCAGGAACGCGATCGAGTTGGCCTGCCTGCCTGTGGCGACCTCCTTACCGTCGACCTTGAGCACCCCGGATCCACCCTTCGCAATGCCAGGGCCGTCATAGGTGTAGTCGAACACGATCCTGTGCTTGCCGGCTGTCAGTGCTTCCGGATCTTCCCAGCGGTACTGAGCGAGGGTGAGCATGTTGTAGCCGAACACCGGCTTGCCCTTGAGGATGTAAAGGCCCCATCCGCCCCAACGCCCTCCTACGGTCGCAATCATGCCGTTGCCGCCACCTTCAGGCACATCGACGTCGGCGGTGATCGTGTACGACTTGCCGATGATGCTCGGCGCGTTGGCGGTTGCGATGCCGGGGTTGACCCCGGTGTAGATGAATTCCGTCTTGCCGGCCGTTGAACTCGGCCGCGGCTCGACCGCCCGGGCAAACGAACGGTTGTCCAAGGGAAGCACGTTGTATTTGGCCGCCTCCCGATCCCAGATCGCCTGCATCTCCTTGAGCTTGTCGGGCATCTGGGCGGCCAGATCGTTGGACTGCGAATAGTCCTCGCCCAGATTGTACAGCTCCCATTTATAGTCGGTCGGTTGAGGCAAGGGAGCGTTCAGGACCCATGGTCCATGCGGTGGCGTCGTGTTGGCGTACCAGCCGTCGTGGTAGATGCCGCGGTTGCTGATCATCTCGAAATATTGGGTCTGATGGGTCGATGGCGCGTTGGCATTGGCCTTGTCGAAGGTATAGGCCATGCTCACGCCCTCGATCGGCTTCTGCCTGATCCCATCGACCGTCTCGGGGGCCTTGATGCCCGTCGCCTCGAGGATCGTCGGCACGATGTCGATCACGTGGTGGAACTGGTGGCGGATGCCACCGGGATCGTTGATATGGCCGGGCCATGAGATTGCCAGTCCCTGCCGCGTGCCGCCGAAGTGGGATGCGATCTGCTTGGTGTACTTGAACGGCGTGTCGAAGGCCCACGACCAGCCCACCGCCATGTGGGGATAGGTGGCGGCCGAGCCCCATGCGTCATAGGACTTGAGCTGCTCGGCGACCGGGATGTCGAGGATGCCGTTGTAGGCCGTCCACTGGTTCGGCGTGCCGACCAGCGTCCCCTCCGGGCTCGTGCCGTTGTCGCCCACCATGTAGATGATCAGCGTGTTGTCGAGCTCACCCATGTCCTGGACCTGCTGGATGACGCGCCCGATCTCGTTGTCGGTGTAGGCGGCATAGCCGGCGAACACTTCAGCCTGGCGGGCGAACAGCTTCTTCTCGTCCGCCGACAAGATGTCCCACTTCGGCAAGCTGTCGGGCCAGTCGGTCAGCTTTGCGCTCGCGGGGATGACCCCCAGGCGCTTCTGGTTGGCGAAGATCTGGTCGCGCATGGCGTTCCAGCCCATGTCGAACTTGCCATGGAACTTGTCGATCCATTCCTGCTTGGGCTGATGCGGCGAGTGCGTTCCGCCGGGAACATAGTACACGAACCACGGGGAGTTCGGCGCGGAGGCCTTCATCTCCTGCATGTAGCCGATGGCCTTGTCCGCCATGTCGGTGGTCAGGTTGTATTCCGGCTTCCCGGTCCATGGAAAGACCTGCCGGTTGTTCTCGAACAGATACGGCGTCCACTGGTCGGTCTCGCCGCCCATGAAGCCATAGAAGTAATCGAAGCCCATGCCAGACGGCCATTGGTCGAAGGGGCCCGCGATGCTGTATTGGAAGTCCGGCGTGTTGTGGTTCTTGCCGAACCACGACGTGGCATAGCCATTGTCCTTCAGGATCCTGCCGACGGTTGCATCCTCCGGACCGATGATGGAGTCGTAACCGGGGAAGCCCGTGGAGAGTTCGGTGATCACGCCGAACCCACCTGAATGGTGGTTCCGTCCTGTGATCAATGCGGCACGTGTGGGCGAGCAAAGGGCGGTCGAGTTGAACCCCGTGTAGCGCAGTCCGGCGTTCGCAACGCGATCGAGAGCCGGGGTCGGGATGACGCCGCCAAAGGTGCCACTGACACCGTAACCTTGATCGTCGGTCATGATCAGAAGCACGTTGGGCGCACCCTTTGGCGGGACGATGCGCGGTGGCCACCATGTCCTGGAGCCTTCAAGGGTCTCCTTGGCGACACCCCCGAACGGGGGCGTCGGTGCGGGGAGCTGATTGCCCGGGACCGTGGTCGTGGCACTGGGCTCACCCGGAACGCCGGTGACCTGCTGGGCCAGGGAGGCGCGGTCGCCGGCGAGCAGGATCGCAGTCGAGGTCAGGAGCGTCAGGAGCAGCCTGGTCGAAAGGTCGGGCATGTCTCTCACCTT
>JBJMPB010000053.1:0-4957 GCA_045803455.1 Gemmatimonadales bacterium
AACCCATCCCTTGACACAACACAGGAGCGTCCTGCCCAGACACCTAGACACCCTACTGGAACGGTCAGAGCGGAAGATGAGCAGTCATCTCCTAAACAGCGGCGGACTCAAAGATGAGATTCGCGTCTGTGTATTCCCGACCCGCCTCCGAACCACATCAGGCGACGACGTCGGAGTTGGAGTGGCGGATTCTGTTCAGGGCGGTCTGGGTCGGTGTAGTAGGGGCCAGTGGAATGTCCGCCGGAATGACCAACTGAGCAAGCTGCGAGGCCGGGATCGACCACCGGCCGGTGCGACAGGACGAAGGAAGTGAACGGTCGACTCCCCCGGCAGGTATCGACGGCCCGTAAGCACGCGTCGCCTTGCACCACTCCATCAATGCCCAAGGGGCCGAACCGCGACTTTGACGGCGTCCTTGCCAGGCGCGGCGTGGTGCTGTCACGAGCTGCCGGTCTGCGAATGGGGGGCAGCGACCGGTTTGGACTCGGGTGAGCCCCGCTCACGCAGGCGGATGCCGAGCAACGCCACGGCGCCCACGACCAAGAACTCGCTCTGCCAGTTCTGGAACGACTGGAACCAAAATTGCGAGGTGGTCATGAACTTGAGCACCGACACCGTCTGCCCGCCGTGGGCGAGCTGCTCGCTGTTGAACTCGGCCGTCCCACCCATGGCGTGGACGGTGAAGCAAGCCAGGAAGATGCCAAACAGCACCAACGCGAAGGAGTGCTCATAGAGGTGGAGGACGAGCCCGCCCCGGCGGACCGGCCAGGGCACGTCATGGCGGTCGCGGGCGTCACGCGGGTCCTCGTCGGTCTCGTCGCCTTCGAACGGCTTGGATTCTGGCGAGCCGCGCTGGCGCAGGAAGGCGGTGAGGAAGATGTAGCCGCTCATCTGGAGGAACTCGCTCTCCCAGTTCTCGGCCGTCGCCTCGACGAAGTGCCCGGTGGTCAAGTAGTTCGGGTAGGTCTCGAGCGGCTGATGGTGCTGGAGGTTGTCGGCGTTGGCCGCGTGGAACCCGCTGATGCTCTGCGCCGCCCAGAGCACCAGGAAGCACCCGAACATCGTCACCGACAAGGCGTTGTCGCGCAGGAACCGGCGCATCATGCCTCCAGATCATCAGTGCTGACGGGTCGTCGCCCCTCACATGGGTGGGCGGCCCGGCCTGGTCACCCAGTCGTCACAGACACGAGCCGGGCGAGGCTCTCGGGCGGCGACTACCCGGTAACCGCCAAGGCGAACCGCTCGCCAGGGTATGTGGCTGGCGACTCCAAGCGGTCGTCGACCCGCCAGCCACGATCAACTACCCATTCACGCAAATCGCGAGCCCTGGCGAGCAGGGCTGCAGTCGCGTCTTCTACTTCGACGGTTGGGGCAACTGGCATTTGACCTTCGGGTTGACCCCGGCGTAGTTCAACGGACCGGCGACGATCGTGACCGCGATGGTTCCCAGCTTGGCGCAGTTGGCCTTGGAGCTGGAGAAGTAGTTGCGCTGCGCCGCCGCGACGACGCCAATGATCAGCCAGACGATGACCACGAGTGTCCCGATGCGCTGCATCGCTACCTCCCATGCCGAAGACAGATGGCTCTGTGACGAGCGGCGGTGCCCTCCAGCGCTCGGTGCTCAGCAGTTCAATGGATCAACCGGCGACGCGCCTGCGCTACCAGTAGTGCCGACGGCCGCCGACCGGGCGCCCCATCGACCCAAGATCCACAAGACGGCGCCGATGACCAGCAAGATGATCCCAATCGTCCACAGGAGCGCGATCTTGGCGATAAGGCCGATGATGAGCAGAATCAATCCGAGAATGAGCATGCTGCTGGCTCCTCCGGCCCTCACCGCTACGCCGAAATGCGTTGGGGAACTTGCCGAGCGGACTGTGATCGTTCCCACGCTGGAGTGTCAACCCAGGCTCGACGGCGGCGTCTGCCTTGCCTTGCCTCTACGGTCTCCACAACTGGTGGGAGTTGCACCCCCTCATCGGTTGGGCCAAGGGCCAACTCACCGCATCCGCTACCGGTGGCCTGGACGACTGGCCATCCACGTCCCTCAGGCAAGTCTCGCCGCCCTCCCGAGCCAGGAAGCCAGCGCGCCACCATCGCGGCCGAGCGCGCGGCCCATGCTCGGCAGCAGACCCCTAAGGAGGGACTCGATGAACCCGGCCGAACAGGTGCTGCGGCGCGTCGACCGCTACCAGCAACAGCATCCCTGGATCGGTGTCCCCTTCGCGGTGGTCAAGAAGTTCGGCGACGACAAGGGCGGCAACCTGACCACCTTGCTGGCCTACAACGGCTTCTTCGCGCTCCTGCCGTTGCTGCTGGTCCTAGTCACCCTGCTCGGCTACCTCCTCGGCCACCACCCAACCCTGGAGCAGCAGGTGCTGCACTCGGCCCTGGCCGAGTTCCCCATCCTCGGCACGCAGCTGGAACAGAACGTCCACGCCCTCCGGGCCAACGGCATCGGCCTGGCCGTCGGGATCGCCGGGTCACTGTGGGGCGCCCGCGGCGTCACCCAGGCCGGCCAGCACGCCATGGCCGAGCTGTGGAATATCCCCGGCAAGGACCGGCCCAGCTTCTGGACCCGCCAGGCCCGCGGCTTGGCCCTGCTGCTGGTCTTCGCGGTCGGCCTGGCCGCCACCACCCTGCTCACCGGGCTAGGCAGCCTCGGCAGCCACAGCGCCGGCTTCCGGCTGGCCAACCTGGTCCTGGCCGCTGGCGTCAACGTCGGCCTGTACCTGCTGGCCTTCCGGGTCCTCACCCCCCGCCAGATCCCCACCCGCCAGCTGGTGGCCGGCGCGATCGTGGGCGGGGTGGCCTGGCAGGCCCTGCTGGCCGCCGGCGGCTATCTGGTCGGCCACAACCTCAAGCACGCCAGCGAGGTGTACGGCTTCTTCGCCGTCGTCCTGGGCCTGCTGTCCTGGCTGTACCTGGGCGCCCAGCTCACCCTGTACGCCGCCGAGGTCAACGTCGTCCGTGCCCGCCGCCTGTGGCCACGCAGCCTGCTGCAGCCCCCGCTCACCCGACCCGATCAGCGCGCCTTGGTCGATCTGGCCAAGCAGGAGGAGCGCCGCCCCGAGCAATCGGTCGAGGTGACCTTCACACCCGAACCCGACCAGCCCAACGGGCCCAAGCACCCCAGGCGCGAACAGTGAATCTGCCTTCCATCGCGCTCGAACTCCTCATCCCACAACGCGGCACGCCTGCAGGAGCGCGTCGACGCCCTGCCCGGTCGAGAGTACGGCGACATCGCCATCCGACCCTTCAGGGTCGACTTCGACGATCAGATGTTCGGACTCATTGACGAGTCCGAGGAGCTGGGATTCGACTACGTTGTGCTCCATCCAAACGGGTGGTGCTTGGCCCCGCCATGGGATGGCCGCTACGACACCTAACCAGGACGGCGACGGGCAGCGAAGCGCTGGAGCCACATCAGGGCCACAACCGGGCAACGAACGACCGACCGTAGCGGACAACCACGGTCACCACCAGCCCACCATCCGCCCAGCTCAGCCGGCACACTCTCCCACCAACCGCAGGTCGGGCGACCCTCCCAGGCTCCCTGACACGGAAGAAGTTGGTTGGCTGCCGCGCCCGCCTTGGCGGCTTGTCAACGAGGCAAGTGGTCGCCCTGGACGGGCCTCACCCTCTGTTCGAGCGTGTGACCATCACCACCAGGCCGAAGCAGTCGGTCCTCCCCGGCCGTGCTCGTAGCATCGGTATCTGGCGGTCACTCACGGACAACACCGGTCGATCCGCCGAGGCTCTGAACTGCGGCATCGGCGACGCATCAGAGCGGGGCGACGGGACTGGACGCGCCTTCCAAGCTCGGGTCAAGCGTTTGATAGGAACCCTCTGGATTGATGATGAAGCCGAGGTTTCGTGGTGCCGACCTCAACGCTGAGATCGTCTTTGACCGCCACCTGGGTGCGGCAGATGACCTGGACTTGATCCAGGAGTTGCTCGCTGAGGCCGCTCCGAGGTGGTGCGCGCAGCTTCGGGTGTGGAGGGGCCCACGAGACCAGCGGCCAATCGATGTTGCCGAACCGCGGGCGTTGCGGACGGCGGTGCTGGAGGCCGCGGGTGAACGCGGCCCGACCCATCGGGCGCTAGTGGAACGGTACGGCGCCGGGGATGAGCGACTGTTCGGCTCGGTTGAGCTGCGAGGCGCTGGATTGGACGTGATCGTCGTCATCTCGGTGGACGAGCGGGTCGTCAGCCGGTTGGGTGATATGGCTGCCCTCGGTAACCACATCGCCTTCCAGGTGCGGCGATCCAAGGTGGCCGATCGCCCCGGGGCCGTGTGGATCGAGAAGGTCTTTGAGACGTTCTGCGACCGGTTGTCACCGGTGTAGGGACAGGCCAGGCATCCCGACGAGTACTGGGCGAAGGTCATGAGCGAGCGGCCATCGATTGCGGCGGTCGGTCGAGACTTCGGCCGGTTCCTTCCCGGGGTGTTCTGGTTGAACTTCTTTGGGCGCCGGTACCGGGAGCTGTTTGGGGATGACCGGCTGGGGTCGACTCCTGCAAGCCGAGTCGCCGGTGTCGATGATGGGGTCCTGGTCGGGCTGGGGTTGGAGCCGTCACGCTGGGATATCCCGGAGTACGCCGCCGCAGAGCAGCGGGTCCGCGACCGAACGGGACCGGAACCCCCGATGCTCACGAGATTGCTCACGGACAGGCCGCGACACCCCGGGATGAGCGGGCACAGGATGGGCCGATGCTACGGCGTTCGCCCAGCTTGACGACCTGGTAGAGGACAGGGGAGCACCAGCCACCACACCGCATAGGCAATTTGGGTCCCGGTACACGGCGCTGGTTAGTAGTCCCAACGTGGCGCCTGAGCTTTGGAGACTTCATCCGGTGGCCGAAGCCAAAGGACACCGTCGTTGGTTGCATTGTCTTGTCGATCACGGCGAGCAGCTTGGTGGCGAGGGTGTCAAGGTCGACCTGGCCGACATCG
>JBJMPB010000078.1:0-3974 GCA_045803455.1 Gemmatimonadales bacterium
TCTCCTCCCGAAGGGCGCTGTCCCAGTCGACCTGGTCAGTGAGCGAGTACCACGTGAATCCAATCACCGGAACGCCGGAATTGCGAACCCGCAAGACGTTGGACCACTCTTTCCAGAGCCACTTGATCGCCTCGTCGCCGCGCTGGCCTTCCTTGGTGTTCGTCTCCGTGTGCATGACCGGCAGCCTGTAGCGGTCGTGGTACTGCCGGGTGATCTCGGCATAGCCGAAGACCTCGTCGGAGGCGCTGGAGTGGCCGTTGGCCGAGACGAGGTGTTCGTTGGTCACGTAGTAGTCGTTGCCCATGATGCAGTGGCGCTTGAGGTTGGCCCGCATGAAGAACTCGTATTCGTCCCGGCTCATGCCGTTGTCCAGCAGATAGACGAACATGTCCGAGTCCACCCGCCGGCTGTAGTTAAGATCGAGCGGGAGAAAGCGGCGGGCATTGTAGAACTCGGCGATCGGGATCGCACCCGGGCAGTCGGGATGGAAGTGCTCCGAGGACTCGCTCTGGATGAAGATGGCGTCGGCACGGACGTCAAGGATCACCCCCATGGCGAGCACGTTGGCTTTCACGATGTGTTTGAGGGCCGTGACGAAGGCCTGATCGCTCGAGAGCTGCTCGTTCCACCAGCCATACGCCGCCGAGAACGCAGCGCAGACGAACATCTCGTTGACCGGCGTGTAGAGTTGGACCCAGGGGAATCGCTCGGCGAAAGCCTGCGCATACCCGGCGAAGAGGTCGGGAAAGTCAGGGTTCTGGAAGTCACCGATCCAGTCGGGAACCCCGAAGTGGCAGAGGTCGACGATCGGCACGACATTGCGCCGATAGAGGTCACCGAAGGTCTGGTCGCAGAAGTCCCAGTCGTAGCGCCCCTGCCCGAGCCATGTGGTGTGGATCGGCGGACCGTAGCGCAGATAACGGATGCCGACTTCGTCGAGCAGATCAAAGTCCGTTTTCCAGAGGGTGTAGTGGCCGCACTTTTCCATCTCGTCGATGCGGGTCCGACCGCCGTTGATCGTCGGATAGCTGTTCTCGATTCCCGTCGCGAACAGAAAGGTCGAAGCTGTCATGGTGGACCTCCCAGGGCGCCATCATGAGCCCTGTGCCGACTGACGCCCAGATTGCGATTGTCTTAAAATTGCGGGGACTTGTCAGATGTTGCGGAAACCGCCGGTGTCTGCTGTAGGGTCTCGCCGCGGGCTCTCGCCAGAACGGTGTCCTTCGCCAGAAAGGCGTGAAGGGCGGCCACCACCTGCGCCTCCTCGCCCACTGCCGCGGCCACCCGCTTCACCGAACCGGAACGGACGTCCCCGACGGCAAAGACACCGTCGAGGCTCGTTTCCAGAAGCCGCCGGCCTGACGCCACATCGGCTCCGGTCAGAACGAAGCCTTTCGGGTCCAGCGCCACCCGCGCCGGGTCCAGCCATTGCGTGTTGGGCGAGGCGCCGATGAACAGGAACAGGTGGTGGATCGGCCGGTGCACCTCCTCGCCCGACGCCAAGCGCCAGCGCACTGCCTCCAGTTGGCCGGGCTGCCCCTCAAGGCTGGTGATCTGGGCTTGGGTGAGGATCTCGACATTGGCAAGGCCTTCGATCCGCTCCACCAGATAGCGCGACATGCTCGCCCCAAGATCCCGGCCCCGGACGAGCAGCCACACCTTCGCCACCCGGGCGGCCAGATAGACCGTTGCCTGACCCGCCGAGTTTCCAGCACCTACAAGAGCCACCTCCTGGCCGGTGCAGAGCTTCCCTTCCAAGGGCGAGGCCCAATAGTGCACGCATGAGCCTTCGAACCGCTCCAGATCCGGAACGTCCAGACGGCGGTAGCGAGCGCCTGTGGCGATCACCACCGACCGGGCACGGACCCGCTCCTGGTTGAGCAGGGTCACCACGTAAGGGCCGCTTCCCGACCGGTCCTCACCGTCGAGGCTGATGGCCTCGTCCGGCATCGCCATCTCGGCTCCGAACTTCTGGGCCTGGGTGTAGGCCCGGGCCATCAGGGCCATGCCAGTGATGCCGGTTGGAAAGCCGAGATAGTTCTCGATCCGCATGGAGGCGCCCGCCTGGCCGCCAAAGGTCCGGCAGTCGAGCACCAGGACCGAGAGCCCCTCCGAGGCCGCATACACAGCGGTGGCGAGGCCGGCGGGGCCGGCACCCACGACGGCCACGTCATAGACTCGCTCTGGATCGAGCATGCCGACCAAGCCGAGGCAGCGGGCCAGCTCATCCTCGCTCGGATTGCGCAGGAGCCGCCCATCCGGGCACAGAACGATCGGCAGTTCTCCAGGATTGAGCCCGAACCGCTCGACGAGCGCCCGCGCCTCCGGATCGATCTCCGGGTCCAGGGTCAGGTGCGGGTGAGCGTTCCGCGACAGGAACCCGCCCAGCCGCAGCACATCGCCGTGGTGCCCCGGTCCGACGACCACTGGCCCTCCGGTGCCGAGCTCGAGCAGCCCCATGCGGCGCAGGATCAGGGCACGCATGATACGCTCGCCAAGTTCCGCCTCCGCGACCAGCACCGCCCGCAGCTTCTCGGGCGGAATGATCAGGGCCTCGACCGGTTCGAGGGCATCGACATCGACCAGCGCGGGTCGACCCGAGAGCTGGGCGATCTCGCCCAGGAACTCCCCCGGCCCATGGGTGGCGATCGGGCGGCGCTGTCCGGCCTCAGGCTGGCTGATCGCCAGCCGCCCGGTGAGCACCACCGTAAGCCCATGGCCGACCTCCCCGATCCGCCACAGGGCCTCGCCCGCCTCGTAACGGCGGACCGCGCCAAACCGGTGGAGACGCTCGATCTCGGCCGCGTCCAGGACCGGAAAAACCTGATCCCGGCGTGTTTCGTTGATCGAAGGTCCTGCGGTAGCCATGAGGGACCTCGTTCAGATCCTGAGCCAAACTCTAGCTCATGTTTCGCCGATAGTCCCGAGGCGAGTGGCCGGTGACCTGCCGGAACAGGGCCGAGAACCGGCTCAAGCTACCATACCCGACCGAAGCCGCGACATCGCTGACCGACAGGGAGGGCTTGGTCAGCAGCGTCTTGGCCTGCTTGATGCGGCGGCTCATCTGGTAGCGGTGCGGCGGCTCGCCGACAGCTTCCTTGAACGCCCGGCAGAAATGGTACGGGCTGAGCCTCGCGATCGCCGCCAGCTCGGCCAGGGAGATGTCCTTGTGGAGGTTCGCCTCGATGTAGTCGCACACCGCCTTGAGTTGCCAGCCTGCCAGCCCTCCCTTGACCGGGGGCCGCCGCTCGGCGCGGCGGCGCCGCGAAAGATCAACCGCCTGACAGTTCATGATCTCCGACAGCAGAACGATGGAAAACGACTCGACATACACACGCGAATAGTTCTCCGGTTGCGCCAGGATCCGGTCGAGCTGCAGCATCAGCTGGGTCAGCAGGCGATGCTCGAAATGCAGCATCGGGGAGAGCTCGGGCTCCCCGACATCCAGCTGTGCGCCAAGGGCGGGGTCGAGATAGGCTGCCGTGAAGGCAATGGGCGTGGTTCCCGGCAGGGACCAGCCCTGCAGCCGGCAGCCGGCCGGGACGAAAGTCAACTTGCCCCGGATGTCCCGCAAGGTGGAGCGCGGGAGATCGTCCGTGGTGGTCTCCCCATCCTTGCGGCGGACGTTCAGCAGCGCGAGGTAGTGCCGGCTGCTGTTTAGGCTGAAATCGTACGGATTGGGATGCAACATGATCGCGTGCTCGGCCGTGAGGGCGTCCCAGCGGTGATCCAGCCGCAGGTTCTCGCTGGGCAATCGATTTTGAAAGCGGAAGTCGACAGCATCATCCAGGCTCATGTTGGCCTCCTGGGAAGACATTAGCCGTTCATCGCCCAATCCCCCGCAGCTGTGTGACCGACCAGCACAGGACCGGATGCCGCTGACGAGTATTTCGTGTCACACAGGGATAGAGGGCGATCGGTCCGCATCTCTCCCCCGTGACGTGAGCTTCGCTGCATATGGTGAACCAAAGACA
>JBJMPB010000086.1:0-8433 GCA_045803455.1 Gemmatimonadales bacterium
AGGGTTCGACATATTAGAGGATGAGGCTACTACCGTTCCGGGGTTCGGTCAAGTTCAGATGTGGCTGCGTCTTCCGGTGGAATCTCCCATCCTTCGTCGAGCGCGGCGCGGCGCGGGAGGTCGGCCGCGCGACGGCGGCGCAGCAGGATCCAGAGGACCAGCGCGAGCACACCCCAGCCTCCCCCCGCCAGGATCCAGTTGGCCAGGCTGTAGCGTCGGCGAAGGCTTCGGCGCCATTCGGCATCGAACTGGCCCAGGGTGAGCCCGGTGGTGCGCTGCACGGCAACCTCGAAGTCCTGGCCTGCTCGCAGCAGGTCCAGCAGTGGAGTGAGCGAGCGGGTGGGGTTGCGCCGAGCGAGCTCGGTCACGGCCGAGGCCGCCAAGGCGTACGCCGCGTCAGCTGTCGAAGCAGAACCTCGAAGCGCCCCGTCCAGGCCAGGAAGGTCCGGCACCGCTCCCCGGACGACAGCCAGATTCAACTCCAGGCCACCGAGTCGCTCCCATTCGCCCGCGGCCCACCCCGCATACCCCTCATCAAACCAGAGAGGAACCCTGACACCTATCGCCTCATGAAGAGCCAGATGGGCCAACTCGTGCCGGAGCGTGCGGTAGACGTCGCCTAGATCGGCGCGCAGGAGCACGAGGCGCTCCCCGGGTAACGCGACCGCCGCGCCCCAACCCGGCGTGCGGCCGGCCGAAAGAGAGTCGAGGCGACGGGCATCAGGCACCACAATCAGCCGGAGGGGTCCGGGGCTGCGCCAACCCAGGCCGGGCCAGTCGGTAGGCTCCGCCGCCCGGCGAGCCAGATCTGCGGCCAGGCTCAACTGCTCGGGCCAGGCTACAGCAGTAACGGGTCCAACCCGGATAGCTGTCGGTGGATTCTGGGCAGGCGTACCCGCCAGGGTACTGAGTAGGACTAGGAGAGCGGACTGCGCGGGACTTCACCTCCGGCGGATGCAACCTCCAACATCTCGTGACACCGCTTGGCCCAGGGATTGAACTTGTTGGCCTTGTATCCGTTGGTCCAGACTTTGACGGCTTCTTCCCGCTCTCCGCCGAGCCACAGAGCGCGACCCAGCTCGAAGTACGCCTCGATGAGGTTCGGGCCGAGCTTCAGGGTCTTCCGGAGAAAGGTTTGGGCATCTTCGTACATCTCGCGCTCCAGGTACACCAGACCAAGATAATAGTGGGCGTACAAGGTGGCCTTGCGGTCGTTGTCCAGTCGGATGGCCTTGGACAGATGCTCGATGGCCTCGCCGAAGATGCCTTTCTTGAGACAAATGTATCCGACGTTGATCCGGGCGAGAGCGTTGGCAGGCTCCTTCATGAGGACTTTGGAGAAGTTTCCCAGCGCCTCATCGTAGTCCTCGTTCAGCATTTGGGCCCAGCCCAGGAGCGACGTCGCGTCTACCGCCCCAGGCGAAAGAGTCAGCGCCTTTTCCAGTGCCTGAATGGCGCCGCCGTAATCGCCCAATGAGATCAGACTCCAGCCCTTTTCGATATAGGTGGAGGCACCCAGGTGGTCCGCGTGAACCGCCGGTCGCTCGCCGGTGAACTGAGGGGCTGCAGTGGCATCTGCTCCGTTTGCCGTTTGCTTGTAGCGCTCGACCAGCCCGCGAATGCCCTCCTTGATCTGCCCCAGATCAGTCAAAGCACCGTCTACCCGCTTGAACAGGCCGATGATGTCCTTCTTCAGCGCATCCCGCTCGGCACCCGGTGCGTCCAACCGGGCGGTCATCTCCGTCAGCTCCGCCCTCAAAGCGGTGAGCCAGGCCTCGGGCATCTATGCGGCCCCGAGCTCGCTCAGCGCCAGCCGCTCGCTGGAGGAGAGCAGCTTGCGGGCATTCAGCAGGATGATGGTGCGCTCGGGGCGGGAAATAATTCCAGCGATGTACACCGCGGCCAGGCCACTCACCACCGGTCCGGGCGGAGCGATAGCGGTGCTGTCCACCCGCAGGACCTCGCGCACTTCGTCTACCAGTACAGCCACCCGCTGCTTCTCCAACTCCAGCACCATGACCCGGGTTTCCTCCCGGATCGGGGCATCGAGCTCGAAGCGCTTGCGCAAGTCAATCACGGGAACCGCGCTCTGGCCGTAGGGCATCAGGCCTTCGAGGAACTCGGGTGCCTTGGGCAGCGGAGACGGGGGCGAGTAGCGGAGAATACGCTCGACTTGCAGGATGTCGAAGGCGAATTCCTGGCGTCCCACCCTAAAGGTTACCACCTGGACATCGTCGCCAGTGTTCATGGTGCAGAGGCCTCCGTCAGACGTGAGCTCAGCGCGGGCAGATCGAGCAGTGGCACGAGGGTCTCCGCATGGCGCACCACTCCCACCGCCCAGGGCAGCGTCTCTCCCGGGGGAACCGGCAGCGCTATCTCCCGAACCAGCACCTCTGCGTCCTCCACCTCCAGGCAGACGCGGCGGCCGGAAATGCTCACGACGACCCCAACGTTCCCAGAGCCGACCGGAGTAGGCCGGCCTTCCAACAGTGAGGCGAGGTGAACCAGCGGCAGCATGCGGCCATGCACCGCGACAAGACCGCGGACGGCGGTCTCGATAACCGGAACAGGATGTACCTCACTCAATTGGATGACCTCCAGGACCTGCTCGACCAGAAGGCCAACGCGCCGTTGCCCGACCCGAACCAGAAGAAATCCGCTGGCACGAGCACTCACTGATGCCTCAATCGGTACAGCTCGGTGGCAATGCGGTCGGCCATTTGCGTTATGGGAACCACGTACTGAGCTCCTCCCGCATGGAGCGCCGCACCCGGCATACCATAGATGGTGGCGCTCTCCCTATCCTGAGCCATTCCGGTTCCCCCGGCTTCACGAATTTGTCTCAGGCCCTCCGCTCCATCCCGCCCGATTCCGGTCAGCACCACGCCGACCGCGCGCGATCCAAATATCCGGGCCACGCTCCCGAAGGTGGGATCGGCAGCCGGCCGGACGCCCCAGACTGGTGGCTCCTGATCCAGGTCTAGACAAAGCCCACCGGCCGCGGGGCTCACTCTCATGTGAAAATCACCCGGCGCGACGTAGGCGGTGTCGGCCAGCAAGGGCATGCGGTGTTCGGCTTCGACGACCTTGCAGCGACTCTGGGCCGCCAGTCGTTCAGCCAGGCTACGGGTGAACTTGGGCGGCATGTGCTGCACGATCAGAATGGCCGCTCCCTGACCTACCGGCAGGTGAGGAACCAGCAGGGACAAGGCGCGAGGCCCGCCGGTTGATGCCGCAATGGCCACACACAGCCTGGCCTCCCCGCGAGCTTCTACTCCTCCGCGTGCCGGCAGTGCCGGTGCAGGCGCTGCCGAGCCGGTCAGTCGCTTGATATCCGCGGTCCGTGCAGCCCGCAGGACAGTCATGAGCCGGTCGGCAAAGCGGGCATTGGCGGCTACACCCCGGTCGTCCTCCTTGGCTACGAGATCGATAGCGCCCAGCTCCAGCGCGCGAATCGCAGCCGAGGCACCAGGCCCGACGTGAGCGCTGACAACGACGATGGGCCGCGGTGACTCGGCCATGATGTACCCAATCGCGCCGAGCCCGTCGACTTCCGGCATCTCCAGATCCATCAGCACCAGATCCGGAGCGTGCGCGCGAACCTTCCGCAGCGCATCCATGCCATCGCGTGCGGTCGCCACTACACGGAACTCCCCGGAGCCCTCCACCACGTCGGTGAGAAGTCGCCGGAAGAATGGACTGTCGTCCACCACGAGGACACGGCCCGGATCAGAGATGCTGGACGCCATGTGCCACCGTGCTCACCTCGAGCAGGCCGTCGGCCACTCGCAACCGCACGGTGCGCCCAAAATCACCCCCAACCGCTTCTCCCACCAACGGGAGGTTGTGAGACATGAGCGCCTGCCGGGCCGCGACGAGATTGCGCTCGCCCATCTGAACAGTGCCGGGGGGAGCCAGTGCCGCGAACATACTGGCGCCTCCGGCCAACCGGGCGGTGATGCGCCGGGGCTGAGCTCCCTTGGCTGACATGAGCTGAAGCAGCCGGGGAACGGCCGATTGAGGGAACCGGGCCGGCTTGCCGTCATCCCGCGCCAGCGCCGGCGAGGGGAGAAGCACGTGGGCCAATCCCCCCACCTTGGCCGCAGCGTCATGCAGGACGATGGCGACGCAGCTCCCCAGTCCGACGGTCAGGAGCGTGTCCTCATCCTGCCCGACGCCCAGATCCGCGACCCGGACCACCACCTCCCGGCCACTCACGCTGCCCGCCGGTAGATCCGCTCGCGCGCGTCCAAGAGGGTGAGCAGGTCTCGGGCTCGCCCCGACAGCGATTCCACTTTGCCCAGGACCAGGAACCCGCCGGGAGCCAAGGCCTCGGCAAAATCGAGAAACACCCGCTCCTGCATGGCTCGACCGAAGTAGATGACCACGTTCCGGCAGAGGATCAGCTGATAGCTGCGGCGCGGCGCCGGATCGATGCACAGATCGGAGGCGCGAACCACCACCCGGCGGCGGACCCGATCGATCACCTGATATTCGGGGCCCCGCTCCTCGAAGTAGCGTTGGGCCAGCGACGCCGGAACGTCGGCAAGAGCCTCGCGGGGATAGCGAGCCTGGTTCGCCCGGGCCAGACACCGGGCGTCGACGTCGGTGGCGTCAACCGTTACCCGGTCGAGATGCTGTCCTCTGCCCTGCTGATCCAGGAATTCGGCCATCAGCATGGCGAGGGTGTACGCTTCTTCGCCGGAGGAGCACCCGGCACTCCATGCCCGCACCGCCGACCAGCCTCCGCCGAGCAGCTCGGGGAGGACTCGATTGCGCACCAGGTTCCAGGTTTCGGCGTTGCGGTAGAAGCTCGTGACGTTGATGGTGATCGTGTCTTTGAGCCGGGTTGTTTCCGCCGCATCTCGCTCCAGCAGCTCCTGATATTCCTGGTAGCTCTGCACCCCGCACGCGCGCATGCGAACGGCGATACGCCGGCGGAGGCACTTGTCCTTGTAGCCATCGAGCGAGAGGCCGGTGTGCCGGGATATCCTGCCGATCAGCTCGAGAAATGCTTCCTCATCTGGCGGCGTCATTGAGAGAGGTCCAGCATCTCGAGGTTGGCACGAGCCAACTGATGTCCCGGATTCAGTGCGGTGGCCTGAGCCCAGCTTTCCCGGGCCCGCGCCAGGTCGCGCCGTTTGTAAGCGATGTTCCCCAGTTTGAAATAGAGGTCATCTCCCAGGTCCGGGTTCAGCTTGGCCGCTCGTTCATAGGCCTCGCCCGCTTCATCGTAGCGTCCCGTGCGGTAGAAGATGTCGCCCAAATTCTTGGAGACCTGGGGCAGCGCGGCATCTTCGGCGAGGGCGGAGCGGAGCATCGACTCAGCTGCCTGCGTATCGCCGCCCGCCTCGAGAAGCACGGCCAAATTGTTCTGCAGAACCGGATTGTTCGGGTAGGCCTCGACTCCTTGCTGGGCGGTGCGCAAAGCGTTTTCCGCCTCGTCCAGCCCGACCGCAGCGAGAGTGGCGGCCCAGTACCACAGTGCCGGTACCGGCTTCCCCTGCAGCAGCTCGCAGGCCTGGGCCAGGCGCGACTGGGCCACCTTGTTGTCCCCCCGCTTCAGGGCCACGATGCTCCAACCCAGCACGATGCGGGGGTCCTCCTTGGCGCGGCCGGCAGCATCGCCGTACGCCGCCTCCGCCTCGTCCAACCGGCCTACCTGCTCCAGTGCAAAGCCGAGGTTATGCAGCGCAGCCGGCCGGGGAACGCCGGCTTCGGCCGCCTGACGAAGGGCCAGAGCAGCCTCGTCCCAGCGCGCCTGCCGGATGGCGATCAAACCCAGAAACAACGGGGCGCGGCTGTCGGCGGGACGCAGCTCGATCACCCGCCTGAACTCCCGAAGTGCCTCCTCAAGCATGCCCGCCTTGTAGAAGGCAATGCCCAGATTCCGGTGCTCGTCCACCCGAGTATCGTTGACTTTGGGAGGCGCCGCCTTGGACGTTCCTACCCGGTGGGCAAAGCCGGCGGTGATCAGACCGAACAGCGCCTTACCGACCTCGAATTCCACCAACCCCGATTCATCGATCACCTGCCGCACATCGCGGGTCCCGTCGATCAAGGGGAGCAGCCGCTGCTGCTCGGCTGAAAGCGTGGGTGCCGACTGGGCGATGTGGTGCTGATCGACCGAGAAGATCAGATCGAAGGAGGGAATCTTCTTCTCAATCAGGCTCCACTCGTCCACCCGCCGGGCGCCTTCCAGCAGCAGGGCCTCCGGACTGATCCGAACCAGGAAGTCTTCCCGCTCCGGTTTGACGCCGGCCTCGAAGTTGAAGGTCCCCGAGGTCCAGGTGAACAGGTAGTACACCGCTTCTTCGATCTGGAGGCGCATGTAGTCCTCCAGCTCGGCCCGGGTCAGGATGCCGAGCCCGACCAGTATCTCTCCCAGCTTATGCTGTCGATCGTCGTCCTGAGCGTCGATCGCCTGCTGCAGCTGCTCGGCACTAATACGGCCTTTGCGAAGGAGGATATCGCCCAGACGGTCCCGTCGATTGACGATGGAGGCGTAAACAATCAGCCCCTCATCGAGGTAGATGGTGCCGAAGTTGTGCTGATCGGCAAGAGCCAGACAGCCGGTCCGCCGGCCCAGGAAGAGCAGCTGGATGACGTCCGGAAGACTCGCCTCCTTGAGGCTGCCTTTGATCGCCATCAGCGCCACTCCTCGACAATGCGATCACCGACATCGGGCCAATCCCACACAATTTTCTCTCGGCTCTTGATCCCGCCCGAAGCTGCCACCACACCACTGGAGCGGCTTGAGGTCTTGCGAGGCGGCTTGGGTTGCGACCCCTCGAGCACCTCGCGTGCCAACATCACCGTGGGCGGGCTACCCTGCGCCTCAGCGGCATTGAGGATTCGCTGAAGCAGACCATGCACCGCCCTGATGGACTCGACGGGACGCGAGCCTACGTAAGCCGCCAACTCGGGATCGACTGTGCCCACCTTGGCCTGGAGTGATCGCTCGACCACCTGTTGGCGAACCTCCCGTTCCGGAGCCGGCAAATCCACCACCAGCCCGCCCTCCAGCCGGGTTCGGAGACGGTCTTCCACCGCCTTCATCTCCGCAAGTGGCAGCGCGGAGGTGAAGACCATCTGTCGGCCGGATTCGATCAGGTAGTTGAACAGCACGAAGAGCTCGTCTTGGGTTCGATCCTTCTCGGCGACGAGATGGACGTCGTCCAGCAGGAAGGCGGCGACACCCCGATAGCGCGCCCGCCACGCCGGCACGGCATCGCGATCAATGGCCTCGATCAGCTCTCCGGTGAATTCGTGGGCGCTGAGGCAGGCCACCGGCCCCTTCAGCCGCGGGGCCAGAGCATTCCCCAGAGCGTGCAGCAGATGAGTCTTCCCGACCCCACTCGCGCCCACGATGACCAAAGGGTTGTAGCGACTGGCGGGCTCGCCGGCCACCGCGCGAGCGGCCTGCAGCGCCATCCGATTGCCGGCGCTTTCGAAGAGGTCGTCGAGGCGCCAGATGGGAAGCGGAGACGGCGGTGGGTGCGCGCCTTCACGAGCGCGTTGGGTTACGGCCTCCGCCCCGGCGATGTCCTCCGGATCGCGAAAGGCGCTGGAGCCAGCCAGGGATGGGGCCAGCTCCGAGGCCTCGGCGTGCAGCGCCTGGAGCCGGTGCACGTCGGACTCGAATTGGCGGAGCACCTGCTCCGGATCCGTGGTCATCTCCTGCTGCAGTAACGCCTCGAGCCTCGCGGTACTGAATCCTTCTCCCTCCCACCGGAGAATTGCGGCCGCCACCTTGGTTCGCCACGAATCCACCTGCTGGGCTACCGTAGCGGAGACCTCCGATAGAAAGTCACTGAACTCGTCTGCCTCGGGCGCAGTCGGAGGAGGCTTCGGCGCTTTCTCCTCAACCAGTTCTGCTCCACCGGCCAGCGCCCGGGCCTGAGCCGGCTTGAGCGGGGTATCACTTACCGCCTGAAAGGCGACCAGACGATTGAGCGCGCCGAGCAGCTCTCGCACATTGTCGATCACCAGCGAGCCTACCGCCTCGAGCACGCCCTCTCCGAAGCTGGCGCGGCGTTCTTCCGCTTTCCGCCGGAGAATGGCCACCCGGGTTTCATAGTCCGGAGCCGAGATATCGATCACCAACCCGCCGGCAAATCGGCGGATGAGCCGCTCGTCCAGCGCCTCGATCTCTGCCGGAGGACGGTCGCTGGTGAGCACGATCTGACGATTGGTGGTCTGCAGCGCGTCACTCAGCCGGAGCAGCTCAGCCTGCATCTCCCGCCGGTGGGTCAGGAACTGCACATCGTCGACCAGCAGCAGATCGACGTCACTGAAGCGCCGGCGATAGGCTTCACCCTGCCCAGCCGCCACCGCCGCATGGAAGGACTCAACGAACTCGTCCAAGGTGAGATATTCGACCGTCAGGCGAGGGTTGATGGCCCGGGCAGCGTGCCCGATTCCCATCAGAAG
>JBJMPB010000088.1:0-3492 GCA_045803455.1 Gemmatimonadales bacterium
TGCAACCTCCCTCTGGCGTTCCACCAAGCCTTTTCCCTGCGGTGACATGCATCATGCATATCCTCCACAGTCCGGGGGCCAGCCGGGCTAGTGGTCTTGAAGGACAGAAGTTGTCGCGTCTGAGTCAAGTTTCAGTGGTCAACTTCGCCTGGGCGACGTACTGATCCATGGCGCGCTCCAGCTGCGCGAACGCCCGCCGCAGCGGTGGGTCGTCCGGCACGTCCTGGCCCGCTACTTCCGACAAACCTGGCCGCACTACTCGGTTATAGCTGCGCGTGAAGAACAGGGCCACTCGCAGCCCCAGGTCCGTCACCGCGTAGCGGTGCGTCCCCTGCTGCCGCTCGATCAACCCGTGCAAGCGCAGCCGCCGCAACTGGTACGTCATCCGCCCCTGGGTCAGTGCGCCGGGATCTTCCCCCAGCAGCGGAGCCACATGCTCCTTCAACTCGCGGTTCGAGAACCCACGGGGCAGTAAGCGGAATACCAGCAAAGCGCTCAACAACGCCAGCACGCCCGCATCGCCGTAACGCAGCGCGCTGGCCCGTTGGCCATCGACCTCCCTGGGCTGCGTTACCCGGCGGAACAGGTCCTCGCCCACCGCGCAATCGTGGCTGATCGTCTCGACGTCCAGCAGGCGTCGGTTGGCCCGGAAGCCTACCTCCCGCAAGGCGGGCAGGTTCTTCAGCCGCTTGCCGATGTTGAAGTCCCGGGTGTCGTTGATGGTCGTCTCCGTCCGCAGCGCCCGGCCTTCCTTGTGGTACTGCTTGACGCGCGACTTCTTGTAGTCGATGTGCAGCGTCGGCGTCACCCCCTCGGTCAGCACCCGCGTGCGGAACCGCCCCGGCGTCCGCTTCGTCACCCGCCGGTCGAAGATCAGCTGCACCTGATCGGGCCGGCCTATGTCCAGGTTCTCGCGGATGACCTCCTCGAAGAAGATCCGCCCCGTCAGCGGGCGGTCGAGCACCTGCGTCAGCGAGAACTCCGCCTGCAGGATGGAGACGTCGTAGCGGTAGCCCGCCTTGCGGTCCTCGGCGGTGAACGGGTGGGGCAGCCGCGCCAGCCACTTGCGCAGCAAGGCGTCGATCTTGGCCGCGTCCAGCCCGTCGGCGATCTGTTGCATCCGTCGCGGGTCGGCGCAGGACAGGATGCCGTTGTCCAGCGCCTCGAAGGCGATGCCCTCCTTGGCCAGCTGGCGCTTGAGGTACTCGTGGCCGTTGAGGCACAGCTTGGCGTTGTAGGGGAAGTACGAGCAGAACTTCAGGAAGAACGGCCCGAAGTCCTCGTCGACGCAGTAGAAGTAGTAGTGGTTGACCATCGCCGTGGAGCGGACGATCCACGGGTAGGGCTGCCCGGTCGTGGGACTTTTGCGTTTTTCCGTGCGGAAGACGGGGGTCTTCTCCTGGGCCTTGCCGACGAACAGGACGCCTTCGGGCTTGCTGAAGTCCGCCAGGTACTGTGCGGCGACGTCGTCCTTGCGCTGGCCTTTGGTGAAGGTGAGCAGGTCGACGGCGTGCTCCTGGGTGAAGGCCTCGATGGCTCCGACGAAGGCATCCGTGATGGGGGCGAGCAGGGCGGAGGAGGCGAAGCGGTGCCCCCTGTGGTAGCGGAGGAAGCCGACCACGCCGAGCTCGCGCTGGAGCTTGGGGACGAAGACGTTGAGGTACATGCGGTCGATGCCCTCGACTTCCAGGGTGACGTGCTCGCGCAGGACAGTGGCGACGGACCTGGCTACACTCATGGTGGGTTCTGGTCGAAGGGGGCCGCAAGGCCAACCGACCGCTCTGCGGTCTCAACAAGGGCGCGGCCAGTCCGCAGCCCGCTCGTTCCCTCGGCCAGAACCCTCTTCCTCTTGAGCGAATCGCTGCGCTTCGGCCTACATCTTGTCGGTCTGAGGCGCAGCCTCGTTAGTCTTTGGCAGTGATAGGAAAACTATCATTAACCAATAAGGAGGCTGAACAAGAGGAGCGGACCTGGTCCTGAAGGGTGGATACGATTCCCATTGTCACACGGGGTCGCCCACCCAACAGGAGGTCCGCTCATGCTCAAGGTTACCACGCCCGTGGTCGTCTTACTCGCCCCATTTGCCGGCTGTTTCAATGAGCCGGTGCATGCCACCTTCTGTGTGATGGTCGTCGCCTGGGTCGCCTGCCTGGGGCGCCGCACCATCTCCCGGGTCTGGCAGACCACCGGGCAGGCCGGCGACTGTGACCACTCCCGTGCCTACCGCCTGTTCAACCAGGCCGCCTGGAACTGGGATGACCTCGCCCGCATCTTCCTCATCGAGCTGCTCTGCGACCTCATCCCCGGTACTTCGCTCTGGCTGGTCGTCGACGACACCCTCTGCCACAAGCGCGGCGCCCGGGTCGCCTTCGGCGGCATCTTCCTCGACGCCGTGCTCAGCTCCAAGAAGCACAAGACCTTCCGCTTCGGCGTCAACTGGGTCACCCTCGGCGTCGTCGTGCAGCTGCCCTTCCGCAAGGACCGCTTCTTCTGCGTCAACCTGCTGTGGCGGGTCTACTCCAAGAAGGTCAAGGGCCTGGAGCACCAGACCAAGTCGCAGCTGGCCCGGCAGATGCTCGACCTGGTCGCCGCCTGGCTGCCGGGGCACACCGTGTACGTGGTGGCCGACAAGGCCTACATGGGCAAGCACCTGCTCAAGGGGCTGCCACAGCACGTCCACGCGGTCGGCCCCATCCACCCCAGGGCCAGCCTGACTCAGCCGCTGCCGCCTGACTACCAAGGCAAGCGCAAGATCGGCGAGCCGCTGGCCAGGCCCAAGGAGATGATGGAGGACGCCGAGTTCGGCGAGTGGGACGAGCTGCTGCTGGACTTGCCCAAAGGCGAGAAGAAGAGGCTGTGGGTCAAGGTGATCAAGGGGGTGTGCTGGTACCCCGCGGCGGGGCAAAGGAAGATCCAGCTGGTGCTGCTGCGCGACCCGGCCGGGAAGTGGCGCGACGAGATGCTGCTGAGCACCGACCTGCGGCTGACGGCGGCGGAGGTGACCCTGGGGTACATGCGCCGCTGGTCGGTGGAAGTTTGTTACTGGGAGTCGAAGGAGCTCCTGGGGTTGCACGACCCGCAGGTGCATAACGAGCTGGCGGTGCGGAGGGCGCACCCGATGGCGTGGTTCGTCGGTGGTGTGGTGCTGCTGTGGTATGCCAGGCACGGGCTGGACGCCGAGCAGGCGCGGTGGGACAGGCCGTGGTACGCCAGCAAGGTCGGGCCGACGTTCGCCGACATGCTGGCCACCATGCGCCTGCACCTGTGGGAAGGTGCCTGGCAAGAGGCGTCATCCCCCGACGAACGCAACGACCTGCTGGATTGGCTCTTCCACTACATTTCCACCGCCATGGGGTAACAGCCCCGGCCGCACCGACCTCAACCCGAATTGCCGACGGCGCGAGGGGGGCTACTCGGCCTCTCTCGTCCTTCACGCCGCGCCTTCCCCTCGCTCAGCTATTTGAGAGTTTTCCCCCCCCCATGCCAAAGACT
>JBJMPB010000139.1:0-3757 GCA_045803455.1 Gemmatimonadales bacterium
TTCTCCAACAGGGTCGCCGGAAGCTCCCTGTAGTCCTCACCAAACGCAGAGACAAACAGCAGACGGGTGCGTGCCGAGGCGGCCAACTGCTGGGCCAGCTCGACACCGTTCATCCGGGGCATGACGATGTCGGTCACGACCAATTCAATGTTGGGGTCTGCCGCGAGTCGTTCGAGCGCTTCGATGCCGTCACTCGACTCCAATACCCGGTACCCTTTTTCCGAGAGAGTACGCACCATCAGAGCGCGGAGCCGCGGATCGTCTTCGACGACAAGCACAGTGTGCATGACAGCAACCAGCAGAGGAGAAGCTTTACGTTACTGCCCATCCAGAATCCTGGCTAGTGGAACGCTCGTAGGCGGCCCGAACCAAGTCATCAGTGCTTCCGTCAGCCCCTGCGATGTTCCGTCGCCGACCCAGGCGACATGGCCGTCGGGGCGGATCAACACCGCGGCGGGCGGAGCGACCGCACCCAGAACCGGAAGTTCCCACTGCCCAGCGTATTTCCCGTCGACGCATTGAACCCGGTCTGACCACGGAGCAATGTCGATGGCGCCCGGGGCGCCGAAGTTCAGCAACACCGGCTGAGCGTGGTGAAGGAAACTGAAGGTCCGCCGCGGGCCGGTTGCGGTGACTACGTCCAGATCGGGCATGCGACGTCCCAGTAGTGGATGCCCCTGCCCCAGATCGTACCGAATGTCCAAGCCGGACATCATTCCGGCGATGTGTTTGCGCGGCTCCTCCATCGCGAGCAGGCTGCCGACGATCTCGCGCGCGGCCAGCGTGCGAGCGTCCTCGCGGTGCAGGGCGACCTGCGCCATGGTGGTCTTGAGCACGCGCGCACCCACCGGGTGACGCTCGGCGTGATAGGTGTCGAGCAGACTATCGGGTGACGTGCCCTTGATGACCTGCGCCAGCTTCCATCCGAGGTTCACCGCATCCTGCACGCCGGTGCCGAGTCCCAGCCCGCCGATCGGCGAGTGCACGTGGGCGGCGTCGCCGGCGAGCAACACGCGTCCACGGCGATACTGCGCCGCCTGCCGAGTCATGTCGGTGAACCGGGAGGTCCAGGTTGGGCTGTGGACACCGTAGTCGGTGCCGCACGCGGCGATGAGCAGTTCCCGGAGATCACGCAGTGTCGGCTCGGTGGTCGCGTTCGCGTTCGGTTCAGTGACCATGACGCCGATGGGGCCAACATCCTTATAAATGACTTCCCCGCCTTTGATCTCGTACTCCGACCTGCCGAAGGCATACGGGCCGGCAGCCGAACGGTGCACCCCGTATGGCGGCTTCTCGGTCATCTCCACTTCCGCGAGGATGCTGCTCGTAGTCGGCTCCCAACCGGGGAAGTCGATGCCGGCAGTCTTGCGTATGAGGCTGCGGCCGCCGTCGCATCCGATGAGATATTGCGTGCGCAATGACTGACCGTCGGCAAGTTCGACATCGACGCCGGCGTCGCGCTGCACGAATCCCGTGATGCTGCGGCCGTAGAGAATCGGCACCTCGAGCTCGGTGGCCCAGCCGGCGAGAATGCTCTCGATGTGCTTCTGGCGTAGCGCAAGCCCGTAATTGTGGCGGGTCGGGAAGTCGCTGATGTCCAGGCGAGTACCGGCGAAGCCCGTGACCTGCGCGGTTTGTCCGGCCGAGAGGAATCGGTTCGCGATGTCGCGCTGGTCGAGCACTTCGATGGTGCGCGAGGAGATTCCGAGGGCACGCGGGCCGGAGAGCTCCTGATTGGGCCGGCGCTCGACGACGACGACGTCAATTCCCGCCAGCGCCAACTCGCCTGCGAGCATGAGCCCGGTCGGTCCCCCGCCCCCCACCACGACCGCATGAGCCGTCATTGCAACTCCTGGTCAGAATGAGACGCGGAGGATCACCTTGGGCCAGCGCCCTTCCCGCGCTGAGGGAGGCCCGGCACGCTCATTCGAGCTCGTCAGCACGAAAGCATGTGGTTGATCCAGATGATGGCCAGGAAGAGATACCTCACCCCATAGCTGATGGCGGTAGCCCAGAGCGGCAGGAGGGCGGCAAAGCGGGCTGATCCGGTGCCCGGAGCTCCAGCACCATGACGTCGCGATTACCGCAAAGAACGCGTCGGTAACTCCCGAAGGGATCGCCTGCTCGCTGCGGGCACGGTATCTGCCAGACATCGCCGAGCGCGCTCGTAGACTCGACAAATCCCTGGGTCAGCCTGAAATCCTGGCCAATCTTGGCATTTCTCGCTGCATCAGCTTGCAGTTCGCACTAACGCGGGCGCCCCATTAGAGCCGTGCTGATCTGCATCCATCCTTCACCAAGGAGCGCCTTCTATGCATCGGCGACTCAGTGTCGCGGGACTCGCGCTTGCCGTAGCCTTCTCGAGTACTGGCTGCGGCGGGAAGTCCCAACCCGAAATGCCGCCACCGGTCAACGGAGAGGCACCCTCAGTCGAGGTGCCGGCCACGAACTCCAGTGTCACCTCGGAGCCGATCTCAAAGGATCTGCTCGACAGCGAACAACGCGCCGCGCTCGAGCAGCGCATCTTCTTTGCGTTCGACCAGTCGGACCTGAGTGCCGCCGCGCGGGAGCTCCTGACTGCCAAGGCTGAAATCCTGCGGCAGGTGCCGAGCCTGAGCCTCCGAATCGAGGGGCACGCCGATGAGCGGGGCTCGGACGAATACAATCTCGCGCTCAGCAGCCGGCGCGCGGCAGTAGCTGTGCGCTTCCTCGTCAGTGCGGGCATCTCGGCCGGGCGCCTGGGCGCCGCGGGCTACGGAGAGGAGCAGCCGCTGGACCCCTCTGACAACGAGTCGGCCTGGGCCCGCAACCGCCGGGCGGAATTTCGGGTGACTGCCGGGAATCTCGCTCAGCAGTAGGTCCTCGGCCGGTTCGTTCCGGTCGCCTCAACCAATCGGGCCTCCACGGTGGAGGCCCTCGTTGTTTCGGTCACGTTTACTCAACTGGGACGGCGGGAGGTCTGGGCTGAGGTTTACGGATGAGCGAGTGACGCCCTTATCGCGGTGAGCGTGAACCGTTCGATCTGAGTTATTGGCTTGGATCGGGCTGAAACGTCACCAAGCCCCCGAGGGTCCAGGTCACCCCGTTATCACGTGAGCGCTCGATCAATTGTTCATACCCGCCCTTGCGGGGGCGCCACGTAAGGCGCACCTGAATCGGGACACCTCGGTCCAGCCGGGTTCGGAAGAATCGCCATTGGGCAGCGTCCGGCCGTCCCTCGTAGACCTGGGAGTTCAGCTGGTCATCGATGTAGTGCACCATCCAGCGTTGAGTGGAGGCATCGTACGCCCGTATGACCTTCGCGGTGAAGAGCACATGGCCATCTTTGACCGCTTCCCAGTGCTCCTCCAAGGCACAACGATTGAAGAGCGACTCACTGTGCACCTTCATCAGGGCATCCAACACGGTATCACGACCCGAGACACTGTAGCTGCGACCCTGCCATTTGCCTGGAAGGAATGCCATTGTCTGGGCGAGCGAGTCGGCACAGGCGGGCGGGGCTGGAGCTTGCGCCTGGGCTCCGCCGCCGACAATACAGAGTAGCGCGACGAGAAGAAACCCGACGGAGGGATCCATGGGGACTCCTGGAAGAGGCTTTCACCTCTACGGCCTGGCGCAATATGATGTTTCGTGGGCTGCTCGGCAGGCTACGTGATGCGACCCCTTCGGTATTCCATCAACATCACATTGGACGGGAGTAACGAGCTCGTCGTGCACCCCAGGCTGGCAGGCCATGGGGTCCGTCAGGCCGGCGCCG
>JBJMPB010000143.1:0-7005 GCA_045803455.1 Gemmatimonadales bacterium
CGACGTGGAAGGCCCTGCCACCCGCCTGGTGCTGACCGACATTACCCGGGTGTCTCGCTAGTCCGCTCTCCTTTCTACTCGCCGCGTTCGGGTCTGCAGCATCGGCAACGACTTGCCGGATATCGATCCCATTGGCCCGCAAGAGTGACCAGACAGAGGCGCCCGACTCAGGCCGGGCGCCTGCTGTTTCGATGGCCGCCGCCACACGCGGTACACGCAAGATGCACCGATGTCCGCGCGTTCGTAGCCTCCAGAGCGTCTGAGACACGGCGAAATCAGTCGCGTTGCCTCGGTCGATGGAAGGTAGATCGTAGGTTTCATGGCTTCCTCCTCTCTGCTAGGCGTTGATTCAACTCTCCAGTCTCCATATATCTGTCGAACGAGCATCGCTGAAATCGACACATCGAGGCAGACCGGGGACCGACCCTAGCCGTTCTCAGACCCAGGAGCGCAGAAATGCATCGTACCTTCGCAATCACCGGGCTGGCCGCGGGAGTGGCCGGCGCCATAGTGCTTGCTTGTTCCGGCAGTCCTGATCCTGCCACCGCACCCTCCACGCCCACCCTCGCCACTGCCGCCGGCCCGACCGTCACTCCTCAACGAAGCGGCACCACGAACCGGCTCCAGGCGGTGGACCCGGTGAGTCGAAACGTGGTATGGGCCAGCGGCGTCGGGGGGACGTTTGTGGTTACCACCGATGGCGGACAGCATTGGCGCAAAGGGGTGGTGGCGGGCGCCAGCAAGCTCGAGTTCAGAGACGTGGAAGGCGTGAGCGCCAACGTGGCCTATCTGATGTCATCGGGCCCCGGCTCCGACTCCCGGATCTACAAGACTACGAATGGCGGACGTACGTGGTCGCTGCAGTTCCAGAATAAAAAGGCGAACGCGTTCTACGACTGCTTCGACTTCTGGACCCCACAGCGGGGGCTCGCGTTCAGCGATCCGGTCGACGGCCGTTTCCCGGTGCTCCGGGTAACCGACGGCAGGCATTGGCAGGATATCGGGGACCGGCTGCCCCGTGCGCTCGCGGGTGAGTTCGGTTTTGCCGCCAGCGGCACCTGTATCGCCACCCAGGGCGACCAGCGCGCCTGGATCACCGCCGGAGGATCCAGCGTCGCCCGGGTACTGGCGACCACCAACGGCGGGCAGACCTGGCATGCGTACGACACGCCGCTGGTGTCCAATCCCAACGCCGGCGGATTCACCATCGCGTTCCGGAACGCCTCGGATGGTATCGTGGCCGGAGGAGATCTCACTCCGTGGCATCCTCATCCTCGGGCGCGTATCGCCACCTCAGGTGACGGCGGTAAGACCTGGAGCCTGGTGCGGACTCCGCCCTTCAACGGCGCGGTGTTCGGCCTCAGCTACGTACCTGGAGCAGGACGGCTGGTGGTAATCACCGGACCGGGCGGCGCCGCCTGGTCCCGAACCGAAGGTGAAGAGGGTTGGACCACGCTTCCCGGTGTCGAGAACTTCTGGGCAGTCGCGTTCGCCGATGAGCATTCCGGCTGGCTTGTGGGCACCGACGGGAAAATCCTGAAGGTCAGCTTCTGACCCAGTACGATGTCATTGTAGTCGGGCTGGGCGGGATGGGGAGCGCCACGCTCTTTCATCTCGCCCGGCGCGGTCTCCGCGTCCTGGGCCTGGAGCGCTTCGACCTGCTCCACGAATACGGCTCGTCCCACGGTCTCACCCGAATCATCCGTCTCGGTTACTGGGAGCATCCCGGGTACGTCGCCCTGCTGCGCCGCTCCTACCAATTGTGGCGCGAGCTGGAGCGACTCTCGGGCGAACGGCTGCTCCACATCACCGGCAGTATCGATGGTGGTCCGGTAAACGGCCCGGTGTTCACCGGGGCGCTCCGCTCCAGCGAGCAGCATGGACTGCCCCATGAGGTGATGGATGGGGCCGAGCTGAACCGGCGCTTTCCCGGGTATCGTCTCCCGAATGAAATCCAATGCCTCTACCAGCCCGAGGGGGGATTTCTCCTGCCGGAGCGGTGCAACCTGGCCCATGTCAATGCAGCGCTGGCCGCCGGCGCTCAGGTGCGATACCGAGAGCCAGTCGTAGCGTGGGGGGTAAGCGAAGGGCATTGCTGGGTTCGGACTACACGCGAGCGCTACCAAGCGGGAAGACTGGTCATCGCCGCCGGTCCCTGGGCATCGAAGCTGGTGCCGGAGCTGGCTGGTCTGGCGGTGCCTGAACGCCAGGTGCTCGCCTGGCTGCAACCGATTCGGCCCGAGCGATTCACGCCGGAGGTCTTCCCCGTCTTCTATATAGAGCTAGAGGAGGGGCGCTACTACGGCTTTCCCAGCTTCCTGGTCCCGGGCTTCAAGTTCGGCCGCTATCACCACCGCCGGGAGCAGGTCGACCCCGATCACATGAATCGCGAGCCCGATCAGGAGGACGAGCGGCTGCTGCGGGCGTTTGCCGAGCGCTACTTTCCCGATGCCGCCGGTCCCACCCTGATGCTCAAGACCTGTCTCTTCACCAACAGTCCGGACGAGCACTTCATCCTGGATCGACACCCCAATCACTCCGAGGTGACGCTGGCGGCTGGATTTTCAGGACACGGCTACAAGTTCTGCAGCGTGGTGGGGGAGATCATGGCCGATCTGGCCGAGAAAGGTGAGACGCGGCACGACATTGGGTTCCTGGGTCTAAAGCGGTTTACGGCAGCCGCAAACGCGCAGCGGCCGTAGTGGCGGGCCCTACGGTTACCAACTGGTGGTAGACAGCGTATCCCGTTTCGGCTCCTGAGATTTGAGGTAGCTCACCAGGCGCCAGATCGCGTCAGACGGCAGGGTACCTCCCCACGCCGGCATCCCGCGGGGTCGTCCGTAGAAGATCGAGTGATAGATCTCGCCGTCGGTGCCGCCGTATTTCCAGCGGCCGTCCACCAGACTCGGCCCTTCGGCGCCCAGCGCGCCACTGCCGTGACATCCATCGCAGTTGAAGGAAGAGAAGAGCTTTCCGCCGTCCTCCGCTGCCTGTTTGTCGCCTCTGAGCGGGTTTTCCAGTGTTCCCCCCGGCGGGGGCGTTCCCCCCGCGTCCACGTGTTGGTCGTAGCTCACGGCCGGAGGAGCGCTACGCTGCGCACGGACGGTACTGGCGGCCAGGCACAACGCGATGATCGAGGCGAGCGGGCGGATTAGTCTCATCGGAACTCCCCCAGACTCTCAACTGCGGACTGACGACTAGGGACTGGCCACTGACTCACAATCCGAACACCCAAACAATCCCGCCCTGACTCGTGTGCCGGGCGATATCCGGCATGAAGCTGGCCGGCGGGCGGACGTCGTCCGGATCGTCGGAGCGGACGTCGCCGGACAGGAGACCCCAGTCTCCACCAAATCCGGCATACAGCGCGATGTACTGCTTGCCGTCGGGTCCCTTGAATGAGATCGGATTACCGATCACCCCCGATCCGACCTTGAACTTGTAGAGCACCTTCCCGCTGCGGGCGTCTGCCGCCTTGAACCAGCCGTCGAGCGTGCCGTAGAAGACAACGCCGCCACCGGTTGCCAGGGCGCCGCTCCACACCGGGTACGGCTCCTTGATCTCCCATACCTTCTTGCCTCGGGCGGCGTCATAGGCGATGAAGGCGCCGAGGTTTCCTCCGGGTCCGGCCTTGTAGGGGGTTGTGGCCCCGAGGTATGGCGTGCCCGCGATGTACGAGACGTTGGCCACCGAATAATCCATGCACATGTTGCTGGTGGACACGTAGAACAGCCCGGTCATCGGCGAAAAAGCCGCAGGCTGCTGATTCTTTCCACCCTCCAGTGTGGGGCAGATATCCTTGACCGTTCCCTTGGACGCGCCGGTAGTCTTGGAGGAATCCACGTCGGGCTTGCCGGTTACCAGATCAATGCGCCGGGCCCAGTTCACCTGCACGTATGGCTCGGCCAGAAGCAGCTCGCCGGTTGCGCGGTCCATGGTATAGACGAACCCATTCTTGTCGAAGTGCACCAGCGCTTTCCGCGGCTTCCCCTTCACCGTGAGGTCGGCCAGGATCATCTCCTGGGTCGAGTCGAAGTCCCAGTTGTCCGCCGGCGTGAATTGATAGGCCCAGCGCAGCGCCCCATCCTGAGGCCGACGGGCCATGACACTCGTGGCCCAGCGATTCTCGCCTGGCCGCTGCTCGGTGTTCCAGGGCGCCGGATTGCCGGTTCCGTAATAGATGAGGTCGAGCTCGGGATCGTAGGACATCCAGCCCCACACCGGCGCGCCGCCGTTTTTCCAGGTATCACCCGGCCAGCTCTTTTGTGCTAAATCCGTTCCCTTCTCGTAGTAAGGTTGGAAAGTTCCGGGCTTGGCCAGCACCTCGGCGTCGGGCCCGGTGCTGTAGCCGGTCCACACCAGATTGCCGGTCCGAACATCGAGACCCTTGACCCAGCCGCGGACACCGAATTCGCCACCCGAAGTCCCCACGATCACACGGTCCTTCACCACCAGAGGTGCCATGGGAGTGGTCTCGCCTCGGTTGAGGTCGGCCACTTTGGTCTTCCAGATTTCCTTGCCGGTGGCCGCATCGAGAGCGACGGTATGGCCATCGAGCAGGTTGTAGAACAGCCGCCCGTTGGCGTAGAACGCGCCCCGGTTGACCACGTCACAGCAGGCGATGCCGATTGCGGCGCCGTTGACGCTGGGACGGTACTTCCACCTGAGCGGGTACCCTTCTTTGGTGAGATCGAACGCGTAGACCACATTGGGATACGGCGTCACCACATACATGGTGTTGCCGACCACGAGCGGCTGCCCTTCATGCCCACCGAGCACGCCGGTGGAGAAGCTCCACACCGGACGCAGACGCTTGGCGTTGCCAGCGGCGATCTGCGCCAGGCCGCTGAAACGGGTTGACGCGTAGTCCTTGCCCGGCATGGTCCATTGTCCGTCGTCATGCGCCGCGCTCACCCGATTCTGGGCTGCGGCCGAGTTACCCCCGCTGAAGGAGAGGGCCGCTGCAAGGGCGATACTGAGCCCGTTTATGGATTTCATATGGGTGCCTTCTCTGCGAGGGCGAGTGCAGGCGATAGTATCGGAGACCTCCCGCCTGCGCAACCCACTTCTATGAGGCGGGTGGACCTCGGTCGTTCGAGCCGCTATCCGGCGACTGCGCCAGAGGAAAGCCGAATTCGGTCAGCAGGCTGTCGACGCCGGAGCGTCTCCGCTCCAGTACCGCCTCGAGTCGCTGCTTCAGCTCCTGATCGCCGGGCCGCACGCCCAGCGAGATGTCGAACGCGAAACGCAGTCCGGGAGGATCGTACGCGGGTGATACGGGGACTATATCGAGCTGGGCACCCGATCTCCTGGCAAAGTAGCCGGCGAGCGGCCCCCAGGCGACAGCGATGTCCACCGCACCGGACACCACGGCATCGATAATCCGGGCGGGAGGATTGGCTTGGGAGTAATCGCCGTAGACGCTGAAGCCCTCCAGATTTCCCACGATGCCGCGGCGACTCAGGGCGTGGACCGGCGGAGTGTTGTTGTAGTCGTCACCCACCAGCTGCACGCCGATCTTCAGCTTCTTCAGGGTTGGATCGTCGAACGACCTGATGCCCAGGTGACGGTCCTTCCGGGAGACGAACACGTAGCTCGATCGGTAGTACGGCCGGGTGGTGAGCACCCGCTCCGACCCGGTGGGGATGCCCATGACCACGTCACATGAGTCGGCTGCCAGGGTACTGCGAATAAAACCTCGGCGCTGGGGCCACCAGGTGTACTTCACGTTGGCCCGAAGCTCGCCGGCAATCATTTGCGCCAAGTGGTTCTCCAAACCCTCGCCTGCGCGATTGGAAAAGGGCAGGTTATTGGGGTCGGCGCATACCCTGAGCTCGGCAGCGGGTTTGGATGATCCGCAGCCCAGCAGGACCAGCGCTGCCAAGCACCACTGATACTTCGGCATACCTGCAACGTGCGGGTATACTGGATAGATCACAACGGATACGGGCTCCGGCAGGATTACACCACAGAGGCACAACGACACAGAGGCAACGCCTTTTCCTAGAGCTCCTCTTGAGAGTCAGGCAGAAATTTGGGCCAACATGAGACTACGACTACTAGGACTCGCGTTAATCGCGGCTGCACCAGGGGCCGGGCAGCAGCCTCAGATCATCACCGGGCTCAAGCAGCCGGAATCGGTGGCCATCGGGCCGGGAGGGAAGGTTTACGTCAGCGAGACCGGGGAATACGAGAAGGCCAATGACGGCTACATCAGCCTGCTCGAGGGCGGGAAGCTGCGCCGCTTTGCCAGCGGGCTGGATGATCCCCACGGCATCAAGTGGTATCGGGACCACCTGTTCGTCTCCGACAACATGGGGATGGTCTGGCGAATCGATGCCCAGGGCAACGCCGAGCGGTTTGTCGATGCCACCGATTTCCCCCGGAAGATCACCAACTTCAACGATCTCGAGATCGACCGAAACGGGAATCTCTACCTGTCCGACAGCGGCGACTGGGACGGGGGTGGCGGGGCCATCTACCGGATCACCCAGCAAAAGAAGATCACCCCGGTGATTACCGCCGATGATGACGTGCGGGTGGTCAGTCCCAATGGGCTGCTGATGGATGGAGACCATCTGCTCGAGGTAGACTACACCACCGGGATCCTGTTTCGGATCGATCTCGAGGCAAAGTCCATGGAGAAGGTGATCGGCGGCCTGGGGGCATCCGATGGGCTGGTGCGGGATGCAGCGGGGCGGCTCATCGTTACCGACTTTGCCGGACACCGGGTGTTCGTCCTGACCAAACCGTACGCCAAGCCGCAGGAAGTCACCGTTGACGGGATCGAGTCCGCCGCCGACCTCGCGATCAGTCCCGATGGAAAGAGTTTGATGATCCCCGACATGGGCGGCGGCAAGCTGGCGATCATCCCGATTCCGAAATAAGCTGCCCGATCCCAACTCCCGACTCCCGACTACCTCCTCATATCCTCCAGAATCGCCTTGGGCGTAACCGGCCCGCCCAACAAATCCTCGATCACCTCCCGGGTGGGGCGCTCCAGCC
>JBJMPB010000165.1:0-13022 GCA_045803455.1 Gemmatimonadales bacterium
TATTCCCCGATCAAGCTGGGTTACAAGCTCACGAAATATCTCACGGCCATGACCTTTAGCCGCGAGCGGCCAGGGGGCTACTGGGAGGATCAGGGGTATCCCTGGTTTGCAGGAGTGTAGGCGGAGAGGCGGAGACGGGAGCGACGAATCGCCACAGGGACGCTTCGTCGCTCTCGTTTGTTATTCCTACCAGATCAATTTCAACGGGCTGCGGGCGCCACCACCACGTGATCCTTACTATCTGAGCTCTCCTCGAACTGATCATCGCCGGAGTACGCAGCTTGGATCGTATAGGTACCTGCCGGGCTCGCAGGAAACGTGCAGGTCGCCACACCTTGGCCATTCAGGGCCACGTTATCACATCCACCAGTCAGGTCGAACGAGAACACGTTTACGGTGCCGGTCGGGATGCCCGCTCCTTGGCTGCTTACCCGTACTGTAGCTGTGAAGCTTTCAGCTGGAGTGGAGGGCTCCGGGGCAATCGTAATGTCGGTCACTGAGCCCTGCATAATCACCGTGATCACTTCGGTGTCCGTCAGAGTCAGCCCGCCCGCAATCGCGGTAATGGTCTTCTTCCCGGCAACTGTGGAGCTGAAGGTGAAGGTGGCTTTGCCCTCCTGATTGGTCGTGGGCGAAACCGGGGTGATTGTGTTCCCGTCGCCCGTGGCGCTGATGCTCACGGGGATACTGGAGAGGGGCCCACCACCCGCGTCTTTCACGGTCACCGTGATGGTGCTGCTCCCGGTTGCGACCAGAATGCTCCCGGGATTGGCCAGCACCGTGGATCGCGATGCGCTGGGCCGGGGAGCCGAGCAGTCAATCGCGAAGGCAGCCTCCGCAGTCTGACCCCCCGCCACCGTCACGGTCCTCGTGCTCCCTCCGTTGACAGTGCAGTTGCTCGCGACGTCCGAGAGTGCCACGGTGTGAGATCCGGTCGCGACATTGTTCACTGTCGCCTCCGCACTGGCACCGATGCCCTGGGGCGACCCTCCGTCAACGGTGAATCGGTAGCCATCATCCGGATTGGTTCCGGTGGTGGTGGTCCTGACATGGATCGACCCAACAACCGGAGGTATGGCCGTACAGGTGACGGTGAACGCCACTGTCGCAGTGGCTCCCGCCGTCACGCTCACCGCGCTGGACGTCTTGTTCGCGGAGCAGTTTGCCGCGATATCCGAGAGCGTCACGGTGTGAGCTCCGGCGGCGACATTATTCACTGTCGCCTCCGCAGTGGCACCAATCGCCTGGGCGGCTCCTTGGTCAATGGCGAACCGGTAGCCGTTACCGTCCGGATTGGTTCCGGTGGTGGTGGTTGTGATATGGATCGACCCGACGGTCGGAGGTACAGCCGCGCAGGTGATGGTGAACGCCACTGTCTCCGTTGCTCCTGCCGCCAGGGTCGCCGTCTTGGTCGCATTGTCCGCAGTGCAATTGGAAGCGACGTTCGAGAGTACCACCGTGTGCGTACCTGCCGGTGTGTTCGGCAGCTCCACCTGGCTGTTCACCGCTATCGCCTGGGGCTGCCCCCCATCCACCGCGAACCTGTATCCATCCGCATCCGGATCCGGTCCGGTCGTCGAGGTGGTGATTCGAAGTGTGCCGGTTGAGGGCGGGATCGCGGTGCAGGTCACGGTGAAGCTCACCTGACTGGCTGCTCCCGCTGAAACCGTAGCAGACGCAGAGCCGCCATCCGGGACCGTGCAGTTCGCGGCCAGTCCGCTGAGCGTTACCGTGTGATTCCCCGCGGGAACGCTGGGAAACGTGGCGGAGCCGGTGGCAGGAACCGGAATCGGAGTCGTCCCATCGAGTGTTGCGGTGTAGCCATCGGGATCGGGTTCGGGGCCGGTCGTATTGACAGTGAGCTGGATGCTACCGCTGCCTGGTTGCGGCGGCGTGCAGGTGACAACGAAAGCGACCGATGCCGTGGCACCAGACGAGATCGACACGAGGCGAGGATTGTCGCCCTGTACCTGACAGTTGTCGGCCACCCCGGTGAGTCCGACGGCGTGGTCACCGGCGGCCAGCCCAGAGATCGTAACCGGGCTGGTTCCGCTCAGAGCACCTCTTCCCGTGCCATCCACCAAGAGGGTGTAGCCATCGGGATCGACCGAAGATCCTGGCGTCGAAACGGTCGCGGTGAGACTGCCGGTATCGAGACCCGTGGCGTCTCCGCCACCGTCACCGCAGCCGCTGAGTGAGAATGAGAAGAGCACCGAAGCGATGAACAGCCGAGTGGCTGGGGCGGACTGAGGGAAAGGCATATTGAATCCCTTGCGAGTGGGAGGCTGGTCCTTCCGGTTTGTGGGGGGTGGAAAGAAGGTAGTTCGGAAATTGCAATGCGATAGGTGAAGGAGAGCCGGGGCTGTGCCAGTTCCCGAAAGATCAGGCTGAGATTCGTCGCATTGGCGGTCGTCGCAACCTAGATCACGGACCGCTGCACACCACCTCGAACGTCTCGGAAGCCGTCTGGCCGGATACGATCTTCACCAGGCGCGGGTTCTGCGCCTGAACGTGACAGTTGCTGGCGACCAGGCTGAGGCCGACCGTGTGGTCTCCCGGCGCCAGTGCCGGAAATGTGACCTGGTCAGTCCCATTGAGGGTGTCCCGCACCGCCCCGTCCAGGGAGAGGGTATAGCCGTCGGGGTCGAGCGGCGCCCCACTGCTTGCCGTCACAATCCTCAGGCTGCCCGTGCCGTCCGTGCCCGTGGTGGCGGTCCAGGTCCCCGGAAATGAGGCCGTTTGCCCATTGGTCAGCGTATGAGTGCCTGTGATGGTGATTCCCCCCACAAGCGTGCCGGTGAAGGTCCAGCCGGCGGCGGGAGATGGGCCCAACCGGAAAGAGACCGTCCCCTGTTGAGTCACTGACGCTGATTCGAGCGGGGCCTCGCCGGTTGAGTTCACCTGTCCCTGGGCGGAGATGGTCATAGTCAGTGAGCCGGTAAGATCTCCGCTTTGGCGGGAGGCCTGATCCAGAATGAGAGTGCCGGCAAAGGCCGCCTCGTCGGCGGTCAGTCCATCGAACCTGCCCTGGATACTGTAGACACCGGATACCTCGGGAAATCCATTGTCAGGCCCGGTCGAGTCTCCGCCATCACCTCCACAGCTGCTCAGGGCGAGTGAGACGAGAGTCGACGCGACGGTCCGGCGAGAAGTGGAGATGGTGGTCATTTGAGCTCCCAGCGGCCAGAGACCGATACCCGGAGCTCCGCACCGGGAGGCGCGGCCATGGCTGCAGGGTTTATTTGAGTGGTCTGGTTGGTGCGAAGATCGTAGAACGGGTTTCCCGATTCGCTTCTATCCGTGGTCAGTTCCAGCGGGCGGCCCAGCTTCCCTCCAGCCGCCTGCGCCATCAGCTCGGCGTTTCGGCGCGCCTGGCGGGTGGCTTCCTCCAGGGCCTCCTGGCCCAGCTGCTGGGCTCGGCTCGAGCTGAACTGGAGGAAGACCAATTTCTGGGCGCCGCCGGCCAGCGCCGCATCCATGACCCGGCTGACGCGCTTGAGGTCGCGGACCCGTACTTCCATCAGGTCGCGGAATACGTAGGTCGTGTCGTAGCGCCTGAACTCGGCATTGGGCTTGGTCTCCATCTGGATGGTCTGCTCCCCCGGAAACGATAGGGAGCCCCGGCCGAGAATCGAGTCTTCCGGCACTCCGGCCTTGGCGATCGCCTTCCGCACCGCGTCCTCGATGGTCGCTGCCGCTCGAGCCGCTGCCCCTGGGGTACTATCCCGGGTGGAGAACTCGAAGCGCATGACGGCCAATTCCGGAGCGACGGTGCGGGTGGCGGTAGCGGTGGTCCGAACCTGAGTGGTGGAAAAGAAGTCCCCGCGTGATACAACCGTCTGGGAGGTATTCTGGTGGAGGATCAGTGCGAACCCACTGAAGAGAGCGGCGGACAGCATGGCGATTCTCCGGCGGAGGACTGCGGTGAGATTCTGTAAAGGTGACGTTTCAGGTCGAATTTTGTGTCACCAGGCCATGACAATTTCATGAACGGGGCATTAGGAGTTGACGTCTCCCCTGGATGAGCTGATCACATGCGAGTGCTGTCGGTCAACGTGGGTCTGCCGCGCGGGGTGGAATGGCGGGACGAGCCGGTGATCACCGCCATTCACAAAACCCCGGTGTCCGGCCCGGTCCGGGTACGGCGGCTCAACCTCGACGGCGACCGTCAGGCCGATCTCTCGGTCCATGGCGGTCCGGACAAGGCGGTCTATGTCTACCCCAGCGAGCACTATCCGTTCTGGAGGGACGAGCTGGCCGGGGTGGCTCTACCCTGGGGCGCGTTCGGAGAGAATCTGACGGTCGAAGGAGTAAACGAGAGCACCCTCAGGGTGGGCGACGGGCTCCGGATCGGGACCGCCGAATTCATCGTGACCCAGCCACGGCTGCCATGCTACAAGCTCAATGTCCGGTTCCAGCGGCCCGACATGGTGAAGCGGTTCCTCCGGAGCGGCCGGACCGGGTTCTACCTGGCGGTTATAAAGGAAGGAGAGCTCGCCGCCGGCGACGAGATCGAACTGGTCCCGACCGATCACCCGGCGGTCACCATACCCGAGGTCGTCACCCTGTACACGTCGAGGAAGGGAGCCGGCGCGCTGCTGGAGCGAGCCATCGCGACCCCTGCCCTGCCCCAATCCTGGCGCGAGTACTTCCAGAAGATGGTATCCTGAGCGCCGCTGGTCATTCTGAGCGCCGCTGGTCATTCTAAGCGCAGCCAAGAATCTCTCTGGCGCAGGCTACATCCTTCGCTTCGCTCAGGATGACAGTCCTCGATCAAGACCGAGCTCGAATCAGCCGACACTAAGTACGTCCCCTCTCACTCCGAATCACGCACGATCGGCGGACCATGTCGAAGCGAGCCATAACCGCTAAGCAGCGCGCCTGGCTGCTGGACGAGCTGAATGTCTGGCGCCGGGACTCCATCCTCTCCGAGGAGCAGTCCCGCCGCATTACCGACCTCTACGAGGGTGCCGGTGAGCTGGCCGAGCGAGGGCGCTCTCGGGCGGTGTTCACTCTCATGGCTGCCGCGGCGACGCTGGTGGGTCTGGCTGCGCTGCTCCTGATCGGCTACAACTGGAACCAGCTCGATCGCCTCACCAAGCTCGGCATGGTGCTCGGCACCATCGCGCTGACCCATGCCATCGGCTTCTCACTCCGCTATGGCCGGAATGCCCGGGCCGGCTCGGAAACGGTCTTCTTCCTCGGCTGCTTGTTTTACGGGGCGGGCATCTGGCTCGTCGCCCAGGTCTTTCATATCAACGCACACTATCCCGACGGACTCTGGTGGTGGGCGGTAGGCGTCCTGCCCTTCGCGCTATGTCTCGAGACCCGGCTGTTGCACGCGCTGGTGGTCGGCATTCTCGCGGTGTGGGTGGGCCAGGAGATCCTCAACTTCAGCTATCTGGGCGGCTGGTTCTTCGGTCGCTGGAATGCCATTCCCAACGCCGCGTACACCCTGCCATTCCTGGCATTGCCCGGGATGGTGTGGGCCTACCGGAAGAATTCGGTTCGCACCCTGAGCATGTATGTGCCGCTGCTGGCCTGGTGGACCGTACTCCAGGCGATTGCCTGGAAGCTGGGCTCAAACCCGATCTACTTCGTCGGCGCGGTCGGCGCACTGCTCCTGGTGATCGCCGAATCGCATACTGAGGGAAACCGGTTCGCGGTTCCATATCGGCATTACGGCAGTCTGTTGGTGGGAGGGGCCATGGTGCCGCTCAGCTTCTACAGCCTGGGCAAGCATCTGGGCGAGGACTCGATGAGCGTGGTGATCCCGCCGGCTCTGCTCACCGTCGTGGCGTTGCTGATAGTGCAGCTGGGGGGGCGCAAGATCACCAGTCGCCAGACCGTGCCGGTGGGACTCGCGCTGCTGATGACGGTGCTGCCGCTGATCGCGGTGGGATTCAAGGGTGCGGGTGGCGCCGGAAACGGCGCACTCCTGGCGACCGTGTTGGTCAATGTCGCCATGGTCGCAGGGGCCTTCTGGCTGATGCAGATCGGACTCAGGGAGGACCGCGGACGGCCCTTCGGCGCCGGCGTGCTCTACTTCCTGCTTTGGGCGGTGCTGCGCTACGTAGATCTGTTCGGCGGCGTCGGAGGCATGGTCGGCGCGGCCATGATGTTCTTTGGCTGCGGCGCGATCCTGTTCGCCGTCGGCCGCTACTGGCAGGGACGCAAGGAGGTGCGGTATGCCTGAGGCGGTGTTGCGCTGGGTGGACGCCAACGTCCTCGGCTGGCTCCAATCCCGGGAGCGGAAGGCCCTCAAGTTTACGGTGCTGGCTCAGCTCGCCATCCTGGTCGCAATGATCGGGGTCCGGGCCATTCCGCTGCTGACCGGGCAGACCGTGCTGGTGCGGGTGCAGCCGGTAGATCCGCGGGATCTGTTCCGGGGCGATTACGTCACCCTCAGCTACGATTTCAGCCGGGGCTCCCGTTCCGGAATCCAGGGATTATCTGAGAGCGAGGTACGGGGCTCCAAGAAGACGGAAGGGCTGCCGGTATACGTGACGCTGGTTCCGGACTCGGACCGGGTGCACTGGCGGGCCGACAAATACACCGTGGTCAAGCCGGACGGCGGGCTGTTTCTCAAGGGGCAGATGGGCCGTTACGGCTCGCTCCAGTTCGGGATCGAGTCGTACTTCGTGCAGGAAGGCACCGGCCATATGTACGAGCGAGCAATCCGGGAGCACAAGCTTTCGGCCGAGCTGGCGGTAACGTCGAGTGGCCAGGCTGCACTGAGGTCGCTGCGCATCGAGTGAGCCTTTGTCACCTTTTCGTCGCGGTGGCTGCAGAGATGCTGATCTTCGAACGGCTCTGGCTCCTTCGCTCAGCTCAGGATAACAACGTTCCTTCATCACCTCTATTTCTTAGTCCACAAGGTGGCAGTGTAGCTGATCGGCGGCCTCCCGCTGAGCCCAACCACGTCGCCCTTGGGATTGATGGCCAATGCGGCGCTTTGGTCCCCGGCGGGGGTAGCAAGATTGATCATCTTGCCTTTAGACCACAGAAGCGCGCGTGTTCCCGAGTGCGCCGCATTTACACTATAGCCCACCACATCGCCTGCCGAGTTGATCGCGGACGCAAAGCTGTCAGGAGAGTCTCCGCCAGGGGCGCCTAGATCGCTCATGACTCCCTTTTCCCACAGGAATGCATGGAACTTATTGTCCACGACGCTGTAGCCGACCACCTGCCCTGCTGAGTTAATCCCGGCGGCGGAACTGCAACACCCTCCCAGAGTGCCAAGATCGGTCATAGTTCCGCTCTGCCACAAGAAAGCATGCCAAGCGCCGGTTGCCAGCGTGCTGTACCCCACCACCTGACCCGCAGTGTTGATGCCGTAGGCTATACTGGAGGTCCCCCCCAAGGTCCCGAGATCGATGATGACTCCCTTCTCCCAAAGAAATGCGTGTTGAGTCCCCGTCGCTGTGAAGCTCCTCCCCACCACCTGACGCTTGGCGTTGAGCGCCATGGCCTCGCTGTAGGTCCCACCCAAGCTTCCCAGATCGCTCATAACGCCGTTGGACCATAGGAAGGCCCGCGCTCGACCACTCAGGAAGCTGTGGCCAACGATGTCGCCGGCGGAGTTGATGGCGTTTGCGATGCAGCATCCGCCGGGGTTGCCGAGACTGGTCGCAATACCCTTCCACCAGCGAGTCGCCACAGATCCCGAGGTCATGCCTACTATGCGGCCGGCTGGGTTGATGCCAGTGGCCTTGCTGAAGGCGCTGCTTACCGGGTCCAAGTCAACGGCTGTGTACGCACTTGGGAGGCTGCGGGCCATGCTTACATCCGTGGACGGCCCAGTCGGGGCAACCTCGGACTCGCAGCCTGCGAGGACGACGAAGGGGACAGAGAAGAGGATCGACCTCATCTTGTGCGTCATAACCACCTCCAGGCCTGCTGTGGTCCAGCGTTCAGGAGACAGTATTCTAGAGATGCGTCCTCAAGTATTGGTCAAGTAAGGCGGGAAAGTGGACTGGAAGGACGCGCATGCTCAGAGGCTGCCCTGAGCCACTTGCGAAGGGGTAAACTCGGACCGAAGGGTGGTTTGCTCAGGCCCCCACCTTTTGTGTATTGCCCTTGTCCTCCCGCCATAACACTCTCCGCCCACCTAGATTCAGCAGACCACCAACGCCAGAGTCCGGAGCGACCTAGTTCTGGTGCCGAAACACCAGGCCAAGCGCGACCGATCAGAGGAGTTGTTGCATGTCACTCAGATTCACCGCGCCGGGCAGGTAAGCCGGGATGTTCGGACGCCGGCGGCCGTTCGGCCTGGGACTGGTGCGTCCGAGTCCGGTTCGGAAGCACACGCCATTTGCGGAATGGGAACAGCTCAGCGCCCGGAAGCCGAGTTCGCCAGGGATAACGGTAAGCGTGCTGCTGCACGCGGCGATCATCCTCCTGGTGATCTTTTCCACGACCACCAACCGGGGCGGCAGAAGTAGCCCGGCGCAGGACCGGCCGCAGGCAGTACAGATGGTGTACCTGCCGCCGAAACAGGCGCCGCCGAGACCCAAGCCGGCACCGCCCAAGCCGCCGCCGACGCCAAAAACACCGCCGGCGCCCAAGCCACCTCCACCGCCTCCCCCACTACCCCGAGCCTTGGCCGACGCATTCCGTCGTCCCCCGGCGGAGCTGGCTCTGCCAGGAAAGACCGACGTGAAGGTGGCCGAGCACGACAAGCCGGCCGCCACCGATCCCCATCCGGAGAAGCCGACCGCAAACGCCACAGCGGCAGAGCGGGAAGATCCGATGGTCAGCGAGGCCCGCCGGCTCTTTGGCAGGAAGTCGCCTCGGGGTGGGAACGTTGGCCCGGTATCCGCGGGATTGCCGGTGAGCACCATGACTGCTGGAACGCGCTGCCCTTTCAGCGGCGAGCAGGTGCAGGATGTTCCGCCACCGACCGACGGCGTGATCGAGGGAATCGTGCGGGTGGAGTCGAACGGACGGCCCATCCCGGGCGCCTTCCTTCAGGTTCTCGGCACCGGCTTCTCGACGTTTGCCGATCAGACCGGGCATTACCGGCTTCGGTTCGATCCGGCGCTGGTGGATGTCTGCCGCAGCCAGCTGGTGCGCGTGACCGCTCCCGGGTATCGGGCCCGCACCATGATTCTCAGTTACGGCCAGGCGGCCGACAACTCAGTGGATCTGCCGGCGAAACAGTAGCTGCGGTTCAGATGAAGGGACTAGCGCGGCGCCCTGTCGCCTGGGTTCACCGGCGCCTTGTCCCGCTCCGCGGCCATGAGGTGCAGTGCCAGCGCTTTCCGTGAGTGAAGACCCAGCCGGGTGAGCACCCGCTCGAGATAGTGCCGCACGGTGTGGGCGCTCAGTCGCATTCGCTGGGCGATGGCAGCGTTCGAGAGGCCTTCCGCCGCCAGCAGCGCCACCTGCGGCTCGCGGCCGCGGAGTCCGAAGCTCACCCGGAGCTCGCGCGTGGTCGGGAGGTCCGGCCCCACCCGGTCCATGAGGACCAGCACACCGGCGTCGGGCAGCAGCGTCCCCGCAGGCGCCCGCTTGGCGATCAGACGATAGCTCCCTCCGGACAGCTCCAGCTCCACATAGTCCTCTCGCATCGATCCAACCGAAGCCGCGGTGTGTCCCGCCTGGCGGGTGATCAGCTCTCGCAGGCGCTCGCGCTGCGGCTCGTCGTCCAGCAGCTCGTCCCATCGTTCGTTCCGCACCACTTGCTGGAGCCCCTCACGGCGGAAGATCGCCATCCCGGCGTTCACGTCGTCGCACACCTGGCCTAGCATGCTCAACCACTCGTCCAGCCGGCGAAGAATCGCCAAGCCGGCAGCGAGGGCGCAGCGCATGGACACGATGGGGAGACATTCCTCGGAGGCTTCCGTCACGTGCGGCAGGAGACTTCCTCGAGGGAATCCATTGGTCGAGTCGAGCGCGGCCTGAAGCCAGCCCGGCTCGTCCCCATCCAGACGGAGGAGCTCCTCCAATTCGGCGCTTGCCACCGAACCGGAACACCCCGGCGCACCGCGAGCCTCTCGGACTCGGGTGAGGCTCTCGGCCAGCCAGGCGTAGCGGCTACCCCACTCCAAGGGCGACACCAGCGCATCCACTGCCCGAACGACAGCCGGAAGATCGATAGGTACGGCAGGTGAGGTCATTCCTGCACTACGCGTCCTGTTCTGGAGGGTTTCCGGAACCGCGTATGGCTCCAGCAGCAGGGTTCAGGCTATGGAATGGGGCACCGGCGGCGTGAAATCATGGGACGAACGTCCCCTGCGAAGGTCGGTACGAGCCGCCAGCTTCACTCCGTACCCGATGCACAAGATGAATTGACGGTCCGCTCTGCCTCAGGAGGAGTCCTATGAACGCTCTACTCGCCAGCCGCATTACGGCGGCAATGGTGCTGTTTGCAACCGCCGGCCTGCCGAGTGCGGCGGCCGGACAATACCGGCTCCCCACGATTGTCAGCTCGGTGAAAGCGGACAGCCTCCATGAGATTGCGGCCAAAATGGTGACCGACGGCCGCTGGCGGGACGCGGCTCGGGTGTATCGCCGGTCGGCGGAGTTCCGGGCAATGGAGGATTCCATCGGGTACCAATGCCTGACCAGCGCGGCGGCCCTGGCCTACGCATCCGGCGACCGGTCAGCGGCCCGCAGCGACATGGCGCACGCAGCCGAGCGGGCCCTCGCTCGAGGTGATCTCCGCGCAGCGGCGCTTTCCTATCTCGATGCTGCCTGGATCGCGCAGGAGCAGCAGAAGCCGAATCAGGTCTGGGAGCTGGGCCATCGGGCGGAGATCCTCGCAGCCTCGCCGCTCCTCAGCCAATCGGATCGCGGCGCGATTCTGCAGCGGATCGAGCGGGCGCCGGGGACGAATCAGCAGCTGGTGATTGGGAAGTAAGGGGTAAGCGGTGAGCGGTAAGCGGGGGGCGGGGGAACGACGGTAAGGCGGTAGGCGGTAAGCGATAGACGAAAGGGGTCGAAACTCTATTCGAGTCTCGGCCCCTTCGCTTTGATCGGAGCCTGCCCTGAGGAGCGTTAGTGACCTAGGGGCGACATCCTACCGTCTTACCAACATTCCGTCCTTCCGCCCTTCCCCCTACTCCCACTTGTCCTTGTGATTGTCAGGATCCTGGCCGTAATGATGGCCGTTGTTTCCCTTCGAGTCTTTATCGTCGCCCTTCCGCTTGTCGTCCTCCTTGCGCTTATCCTCGTCCTTCCGCTTGTTCTCGTCCTTCCAATCGTGATCGTCTTTACGTTTGTCGTCGCCCTTCCACTTGTCATCGTCCCTGCGCTTCTCGTCCCATCCATCGTGGTCCCGGCGATCGTCGCCGCCGCGCCACTTGTCGTCATGGCCCCACTGACGGCTGCGGTCCCGCTTCCATCGATCGTCGTCGATGTAGTAGCGGCCGCCGCGCTCGTACACCACCACCTTCTGGAGCGCCCGGCGGTCGAACGGACGGCGGTAAAAACGGCTGCCGTCGTAATACACCGTGATCACCCGATACTGGGAGTGCTTCCACCAACCGTAGCGGCGGCCGTGGACCCGCTCGACCACCACGACTTCACGCTGAGGAACGATGACCGTGGTCGACGTTACGCGCCGCGTCTCGGTGACGGGATTCGGCTGCGGACGGTTGAGAACATCCGCGGCCCGTTGGACCGTGGTCTGGGCCCGCAACGGCGCTGCGATCGCGATCAGCGCGATCAACGCCACTGCACTTCTGCGCTGCATGACGGCCTCCGGGAAGTGGGAAATGGCCGTCCAGTACGCGAAGGCTATGCCATCGCGTAACCGCTTGGACTAGAACGGTGCAAGGAGATGCAGCCGCCCGTGACCCGCCTCACTGTGGCCGGCGGACGCGAGCGGCAGCTTCAGCCTTTCCCCCTGAGGCCCTGAGTCCTGGAGATCACTCATCATGAGCAAGACCGAGGAAAAGGTCGTGGGCGAGGCGGAGGTTGGATCCTCTGTTCCGAAGCGTGGAAGACCCGGCACCATGGGCGGCGCCATCCTCTACGGCCCGGGCGATGTGCGATTCGAGGAGCGAACTGCTCCGACCATCCTGGAGCCGACCGACGCGGTCCTCCGGATCTCGGCCACCTGCGTGTGCGGATCGGACCTCTGGCCCTACCGCGGCATCCAGCCGATTACCGGGCCGACTCCTATGGGCCATGAATACTGCGGCATCGTCGAGGAGGTCGGCAGTGCCGTCAAGAAGATCGAGCCCGGCCAGTTCGTCGTGGGATCGTTCTTCGCCTCGGACAACACCTGCGCCATTTGTCAGGCGGGCTTTCAGAGCCGTTGCGTGCAGGCCCAGCCGCTTGGGGCGGAGGGGGCACAGGCTCCTTTCCTGCGGGTCCCGCTCGCGGACGGAACCCTGGTGGCCACGCCAGAGATTCCGCCCGATGACCTGGTCCCGAGCCTGCTTGCGGCCTCCGACGTGCTCGGCACCGGCTGGTTCGCAGCCGATGCGGCAGCCGCAGGGCCCGGCAAGACAGTCGCGGTCGTAGGGGACGGGGCCGTGGGGCTGCTTGGCGTTCTCTCGGCCAAGCAGATGGGCGCCGAGCGGATTATCGCGATGAGCCGCCACGAGGCACGGCAGCGGCTCGCCCGCGAGTTTGGCGCCACGGACATCGTGACCGAGCGAGGCGACGAGGGAGTGGCACGGATCAAGGACATGACCGAGGGGCTCGGTGCGCACTCGGTGATCGAGGCCGTAGGCACGCAGGAGTCGATGATGCAGGCCATCCGCTCGACGCGGGCGGGCGGTCACGTCGGGTATGTCGGCGTCGCGCACGACGTGTCCCTGCCCGGCGACGAGCTGTTCTTCTCCGCCGTCCACCTCCACGGCGGCCCCGCCCCGGTGCGCCGCTTCCTGCCCGAGCTGATCGAGCTCATCTGCGACCGCACCATCGACCCCGGCAAGGTCTTCGACCTGACCCTGCCGCTGGAGCAGGCCGCCGAGGGCTACCAGGCGATGGACGAGCGCCGCGCCATCAAGACGCTGCTGACCGTCTGACCGACCTGCACGTCACGAACCGACCGACCAAGGAGTCGA
>JBJMPB010000185.1:0-12018 GCA_045803455.1 Gemmatimonadales bacterium
CGCGAGACGAGGCCCATCGCTTTGGCCTGGCTTACAACCGAAAGCGCCGAGCCCAAAGGACGATTACTTCCGAGCTGCTCAGCATTCCAGGAATCGGACCGACCAAACGACGACTCCTGCTGGAACGTTTTGGAAGCCTTGCCGGTGTGAGATCTGCCTCGGTCGCCGAACTCTCCTCGGTCCCTGGGTTCTCTCAACGGCAGGCGGAGCGCATTCTCGATCATCTGAGAGCCGCAAACCCTCAGCGCTAACTCTCCCTCGACACCTGCAACGACAGCCTTCCAGGTTTGCTTGCGGTTTGCCGAGCAGGCATATTGTAAGTCTATGCCTGACGCACGGTTTGCGATTCTCGACCCGGCCGCGGGAATCAGCGGCGACATGGTTCTCGGGGCACTGATTGCCGCCGGAGCCTCGCCGGATTGGCTCCGGGGGGTCCCGGCCCGGCTCGGGTTTCCCGAGGTCCGGATCGAGATCGAGCAGGTGGAACGGTGCGGTGTAGCCGCCACCAAGGTAGATGTCGTGCTGCCAGGCGACCGTCGCGAGCACCCGTCGGAGCTGATCGAAGATCACCTTCACGATCATGGGCATGACCATGGGCACGACCATGTTGAGCAGGACGGTCTCCATGGTCACCATGATCACCAGCACCGCAGGATCGGCGAGCTCATCGGTCTGATCCAGGGGGCCCAGCTCTCACCCTGGGTGCTCGAGCGCGCAGTTCACGCCTTCACTCTCCTGGGTCAAGCGGAGGGGCGGGTTCATGGCCTTCCGGCGGATGAGGTGCCACTGCACGAAGTGGGAGCGGTGGATGCGCTCATAGATATCGTCGCCGGAGTCGAGGGGTTCGAGCAGTTGGGCATCACCCGGGTTTATCACCGGCCGATCGCTTTGGGCAGCGGCTGGGTTCGGGCGGCCCACGGAGTAATTCCAGTTCCTGCCCCGGCCACCGCCATTTTGCTGGAAGGGCTGGAGGTCACGCCGGTCGGTCCGGTAGTTGGTGAAGCCACCACGCCAACTGGAGCGGTTCTCCTTCGAGTGCTCTCGTCCGGCGCACCTCCTGCCCGTTGGCGGCCGCTAGATGCTGGAGCCTGGGGGGCCGGAGGACGCAACCCCGCTGCCTATCCCAATGCACTTCGTCTGATCACCGCGTCGGGTGCCGCTGAGGCCGGAGAAGTTGTGCTGCTATCCACGGACATGGATGACTTGAGTCCTGAATATCTTGAGCCCTTGCGCGAGGCGCTGTTCAACGCCGGCGCGCTGGACGTCCAGGTCTGGGCCACTCAAATGAAGAAGGGACGCAGTGGATTCCGGATAGAAGTTACCGCGCCACCGGAAGCTGATCGCGTTACGGCGGCGCTGTTCCGCCACAGTACCACCTCCGGAATTCGTCGCCAGATTGCAGAGCGTGTCACTCTGGCGCGCCGGGAAGTCCAGGTGACCTCAGCGGACGGAACTGCCGTCAGAGTTAAGGTGCTGGAGGGCCCCGATGGCCCGAGGGTGAAGCCGGAATATGATGATGTTGCAGCAGTTGCGCGTCGCACTGGGCAGCCGGCCCACGAAGTGGCAAGGGACTTGCATGACCGGGCGCTCCGGTCGCTGTTCTCGAACAAGGAGTCGTAGCGAGTGAAAACCAATATCGTCATGGTGAGCGTGCTCATCGGGGCCGGCGCCGTTCCGGCGGGTGCCCAACAGACTGCCGTTAACGATCGCGTGGTCAAGTCGCTGCCGACCCGCTATGCCGCACCTGAGTGCGGAATCAAGCCGGGACACTTCAAGGTCAGCAGCGGTGCCACGTATCTCAAAACGGGCGTCGAAACAGAAATTCCTGAAAATCGGAATCGCGCCTTGAGCTCGGGTAAAAAGGTTCTGCTGGAGGCCATTGAGAAGAACGGCCAGGAAAAGAATCCAGCAGCATGGTATTACCTGGCCCGGACGTATCTGCAGGAGGGGGACCTGGTCGGGGCGGACAGCGCTTTCACCAAGGCCGAAACCCTGATGCCGGCGTGCAAGGAGGATATCAGCAAAACCCGATACACCGGCTGGGTTCCGCTGGTGAATGGCGGAATCGATTTCGTCAAAAAGCAGAACAACGACTCCGCGTTAGCCCTCTTCCGGCAAGCCAACACGATCTACCGGGACAAACCCTCAGCCTACTTGAACGCCGGGGTCATCTTTGCCAATACGGGGCAGACCGACAGTGCCATCGCGTACTGGGAAAAGGCCTCGGAGATCGGCGAGCGCACCAATACGGTCGAAGACCGCAACGTGGCGACTCGAAATCTCGGCGCGATGTATCAGAAGGCCGGCCGCCACCAGGACGCGGTCAAGACCCTGGAGAAGTACCTGAGCTGGGTGCCTCAGGACGCGGAGGTGAAGCGAGCTCTGGCGACGTCCTATCGGGCCACGGGCCAGAACGACAAAGCAGCGGCCCTTGAAAAGGAAGTTGGTGTGGCCGCCGCACCCAGTGGCGGTGCTCCGTCCGGTGCGGCCGCCAGCGCAGGTGCTATGACCGCCGCAATCGGGCTGTACAATGAAAAGAAGTACGACCAGGCGGCGGCTGCGTTCGAGCAAATTGTAGCCAAGGAGCCGTACAACCGAGATGCGTTATATGGTCTCGCCAACAGCTACATCGGTCTCAAGAATGGGCCCAAGCTGGCGGAAGCTGCTGGTCGCCTGGCCGAAATCGAGCCGTACAATGACGAGATCGTGCGGATGCTGGCCAACGGCCAGCGCATGGCCAAGAAGGAGGCCCAGGCAAACAAGACGGCCACTCGGGTGCTCTCCATGCCGGTTTCGGTGACGGTCAGCCAGTTCGCACCAACAGCTGAAGGGGCGACCATCAGTGGTACTGCCACGGGACGTGAAGCCCAAACTGCGCAGGGTAAGCCGGTAACACCGGCGGCCATGACCCTGATGTTCGAGTTCCTGGACGGGAAGGGCACCGTTGTGGCCAATCAGGAAGTCGAGATCCCGGCTCTCAAGGTGGGAGCATCTCAGCCCATCCAGGCAAGCGCGAAGGGCGCTGGTATCGTGGCTTGGCGGTACAAGAAGATCTAAGGGGAGACGGAGCATGACCACCGTAGGGAAGCAGCAGGCTGGCGTCGGGCTGACCACGACGAAGGCGCCGTTCATCGAGCAGGCGCAGCAGGAGGGCCGGCTCTATATCCATCAGCCCTACGAGCTGTACTCCGAGGCCAACCATGACGCGTGGAAGCGTCTGTTTGCGCGCATGGAAGAACGGTGGCGCCGCTACGCCAACACCCGGTTCCTCCAGGGAATCGACAACCTGTGCCTGGAGCCCACTCGGGTACCGCGGCTGGATGACGTCAATCGATTTCTCAGCCCGCTCACCGGCTTCAAGGCGAAGCCGGTCAGTGGCTATATACCATCCTTCCTGTTCTTCAACAGCTTACGCAATCGGGAATTCCCCACCACGATCACTATCCGGGACGGCGCAACGCTCGACTATCTGCCGGAGCCGGACATCTTCCACGACATAGCCGGCCACGTGCCGATGCACACGGACCGGGCATTTGCCGACACCCTGGTGCGGTTCGGCGACTGCGCCCACACCGCCGCAGAAATCGTGGCGGGCATCAAGGACGAGAAGGAGAAGATCCGCCGAGTCACCAGCATCTTCAAAGCCTTGGCGCGGTTCTTCTGGTTTACCATCGAGTTCGGATTAATGCGGGGAGCGGACGGGCTCCGAGTGTATGGCAGCGGACTGCTGAGCTCCTATGGCGAGATCGCGCACGCCATTGATTCGCCTGAAGTACAGCGCTATCCCATCCAGCTCGAATGGGTGGTCAATCAATACTTCGAAATCGATCACTATCAGCCATTGCTCTTCATCGTCGATTCCTTCGATCACCTTTTCGATCTGGTCGGAGAACTGGAGCGCTGGATGCGGCAAGGTCGGCTGGACAATGTTTCACCGGGAGAACCCGCAATCAGTGAGCCCGATTTGCGGAGTTTTCTGGAGGCGTCGGTGGCAAAATAGCTGCCTCCTTGACCCCTCTGACCCTCCTCCTCACATTTACCGAAACTCGCGGGCGTAATTCAGTGGTAGAATGCCAGCTTCCCAAGCTGGACGTCGCCGGTTCGAGTCCGGTCGCCCGCTCTGGTGGCTTCATCTCCGTTTCAGCCCCTCTTCACAGCAATGCCATTAGCTTGGCTCCGATAAACGTCGGAGCTGTGCTTGCGCCCGTTCCGGACTGGCATTGGGTGCCGTGCCGCCGTTAGGCTTCCGTGGCGTCGGCGCAACGGCGGGTCTAGCTCTGTGGCGTAACCGGCGTACAATGAGGAACTTACACCTGAGGATCGAGCCCAAGTTCGGGCCCAGTACCTGCATCTAGGCCCGTGTTCACGCCCTCCCTTGGGGCGGCCCCGGACCCCCTGGAGTGGATTCATAGTCATGGTGATGATCAGTCGAATTCGGAAGGTCCGTCTCTGGACGCTCGCCACCCTTGTGGCCGCCGCCTCGCTTCGCTGCGGTGGAGATAGCGTTCCTCCCACAACTCCCACGAAGATCGAAATGGCTAGCGGCAACGGCCAGAACGGCGTTGTGGGACAGCCTCTCCCCAGTCCACTGGTGGTTCTGGTCACCGATGACAACGGGAACCCGGTTCCGGACGTGCAGGTGACGTGGGCAGCACAGGGCGGAGGAAGCGTCTCCAGCACAGTGACCCAGACCGGCTCGAACGGACACGCATCGGTTCAGCGAATTCTCGGGACCGAGCTGGGACCGCAGGGTACCAGCGCCACGGCAGCGAGCCTCGACGGATCACCCATCACCTTTACGTCCACTGCGGTGGAAGCCGGTGCGCCGGGCAGCATTGTGATCACGACCAATCCTCCCGTTTCGGCTCTCGATGGCGAGGTGTTCGACCCGGCGGTTCAGCCCGTGGTTCAAGTAAAGGATGGCGCTGGCATCCCGGCAGCGGGCGTGCAGGTGACGGCCACCTCCTCCTCGGGTGGAACCCTGGAGGGGGATACCGAGGTAACCACGGATGCCAACGGCATGGCAGCGTTTGCAGACCTGGGGCTCCGCGGCACCGGAAGCCACACTCTGGAGTTCACTGCGGGCTCCGTACACGTCGGCTCCTCGCCGGTGGACGTGTCCCCGCTGTCCTCCAAGGCCACCACCGGAAGCTGGGGACCGATCATCAATTGGGACATCGTGCCGCTGCATATGAATCTGCTTCCCAGCGGAAAAATCTTTGCGTGGGGCAAGCGGGATATCTCCGACACCATGGGGATGCCTCGCGTCTGGGATCCGGCGAGCGGTCCTCCCAATGGGCTCGCGCCGATTCACGTGAGCGACATGCTGTTCTGTGCCGGGCACACGCTGATGCCCGATGGGACTCTGATGCTTTCCGGCGGACATATGATGGACGACCGGGGTATCCCCACCACCTACTTCTTCAGTGCGGATGGGGCCTTCCTGCGGAAGGGGCCCGACATGCACCACGGCCGGTGGTATCCGACACTCACCGTGCTTCCCGATGGACGCATGCTGACGATGGCCGGTCGGGATCAGTCCAATCTTGTGGTGACAACGCCGGAGATTTGGGAGAACAACCAGTGGGTGGAGCTACAAGGGGCCGGTGACACGATCATCCCGTATTATCCCCGCAACTACGTAGCTCCTACCGGCAACGGTCGGGTTTTCTATGCGGGCGAGCGAATCCGATCGAAGTGGTTCGATGTCGATGCCACCGGGGCGGCTGGCCGAGGGAGCTGGAGCGAGGGACCGCTGCATATCTACCGTTTCAACCGCGACTACGGCACCTCGGTCATGTACGAACCAGGCAAGATCTTCTACGCTGGCGGAGGTGGAGACGTGAAGTGGCCGACTCCGGATCCGAAGGCCGCAACTCCGACGGCAACCGCCGAGATCATCGATATCAATCAGCCCTCCCCGCAGTGGCAGAGCGCCGGCTCCATGTCAGCGCCGCGGCGGCACCTCAACTCCACGATTCTCCCGGACGGCACCATTCTGATCACGGGTGGTACTCGGGGTGGCGGCTTCGTCGACATCAATGAGGCGGATGCGGTCAAGGCGGCTGACCTGTGGAATCCCAAGACCGGTCAGTGGACGACGCTGGCTGCTGCGAGCAAGATGCGGGTGTACCACTCGGTGTCATTGCTCCTGCCTGACGCAACCGTGCTGCACGGAGCGAGTGGCGACGCCATGGCTGGACCGGTTCCGGTTCCGCCGGAGAGAAATCACGAGATCTTTTCGCCGCCCTATCTTTTCAAGGGTGTGCGCCCGACCATCTCATCCGCGCCCGGAACGGTGGGTTATCACCAGACGTTCAGCGTGACAACTCCCAATGCCGCCCAGGTCACGGAGGTTCGCTGGATTCGCCTCGGCACCGTAACGCACGCGTTTGATTCGGGTCAGCGGGCAAATACGCTGAGCTTCACCCGGTCAGCCACAGGGGTCGAGGTTACCGCTCCCGAAAACCCAAACCTGGCACCGCCGGGCTACTATCAGCTGTTCGTTCTCAACCGGAACGGCGTACCTTCGCAGAGCAAGATCATTCACATCCAGTAACGCTAGTCTTTGCCGGAGCTCGCGAGCGAGCGGATTCCGGCAAAGACCGCCAGGCCCACCCCGGCTGCGAGCAGGGCGCGAGCCGGTGATAAAGCAGTCTGGGTATAAATGCTGGATCCCATGACGTGGCCGCTGTAGCTGCCTCGTTCCACGCCCTCCTCTCCCGCAGAGTGGTACAGATTCCCCGCGGTTGGCTCTGCGGGCGCATCGCTCCGTTGGGCATCGAACATCGCCCGCTCCATGTAATAGTCGGTCAACCGGGGAAGTGCCGCCCCCAGGGCAGTGAGCACCCGGCCGCCTCCGCCTATGGTGATATCGCGGACGGGATGCTCTGCGGCTCGAAGAATGGCATTGGCGACCACCTCGGGCGCATAAACGGGAGCCGGAGGCTTGGGCTGAACTCCCATGTAGTTCTTGGCGTGCTGGAAGTAGGGAGTGTCGATGGATGAAGGCTTGATGAGTGTCACGGAAATGGGAGCGCCTTCCTCCTCCAGCTCCATTCGCAGAGCATCGGTAAATCCCTTCACGGCGTGCTTGGAGGCGGAATAGGCACCCTGTAACGGGATCGCCCGATCGGATACGACGCTGCCGATGTTGATCAGGGCACCTCCGGTTGCCTTGAGTCGTGGAACGGCGGCCCTTGCTCCATGCACCATTCCCCAGAAGTTCACCTCGAAAAGCTGGCGCATGTCTTCCAGGGCAACCTCCGTCAGCCGGCCATAGAACGAAACGCCGGCGTTGTTGACCCAGGTGTTCAGCGAGCCGAAGTCCTCGATGGCAGAGGCGGCGAGCCGCTCAACATCATCAGGGTTCGAGACATCAGCCACGACGCCCCGGGCGGTGCCCCCACTCTCCTCGATCTGGGCTACGGTTTCCCGGAGCCCAGGCTCATTCCTCGAGCAGAGGACCACTCGAGCCCCTCGCTCGGCAGCGCGCTTGGCGGTGGCCAATCCAATGCCGCTGGTGGCGCCAGTGATCACCATCACCTGCTCCTTGAGTGGCTTGAGTCTGATCTTCATGCCCCCTCCTCGAGTGATCCGTGAGCCGCTGCCCTCACGAAGATACGTTCGCTATGCCGGACAAGCACTTTGAGCCTGAGACCTGAGGTTGAATTTAGCCCATTCGGGAGAGATCTTGGTGCGATGATACGAGTCACCGGAATACAGCCCGAGTCAATCGCCGCCGAGCTGGGCCTCCGGGAGGGCAGCGAGCTTCTCTCGGTCAACGGCCGTGAGCTGGACGACTTCCTGGACTGGGAGTTTCTGACGGCGGAAGAAGAGTTTGTGCTGCACGTCCGCCAACCAGACGGAGAAGAAATCGAGTTTGAGATCGAACGGCCGCTCAATGAGCCGATCGGCGTGGCATTGGAGCCTCCGCGGATCCGCCGCTGCGCCAATCGGTGTGACTTCTGCTTCGTGGATGGCCTGCCCGACGGACTCCGGGACGTACTGTACATCAGAGACGATGATTATCGCCTCTCCTTCCGCTACGGGAACTTTGCAACCCTGACCAACCTGAAGCCGCACGATGTGCAGCGCATCATCGATTACCGACTCTCTCCGCTGTACGTATCGGTGCACGCGACCGACCCAGTAGTGCGGCGATATGTTCTGCGGAACCCCACCGCCCCGGAAATCATCCCCCAGCTGGGCGAGTTCGCCGCCCACGGTATCGAGTTCCACACCCAGGTGGTGATGTCCCCCGGGGTCAACGATGGGGCCGTTCTGGAAGAGACACTGCGGGACCTCTACAACTTCGGCCCGCCAGTTCTGAATTGTTCGGTGGTTCCCGTCGGCCTGACGGAGCACTCGAAGCACCATCTGGTCCGGGAGCCCACGGCTGACGAGTGCCGAGCTGCCATACGCCTCGTGGAGCAGTGTGCCGAGCGGGCTAGGATGGAGCGCGGCATCACCTGGGCGTTTGGCGCCGACGAGCTATATCTCCGCGCCGGCGAACCGCTCCCACCCGCCGACATCTACGATGGATTCGAGCAGGTCGAGAATGGGGTCGGCTCCGTGCGCTGGCTACAGCAGCGGATCGGACAGTCGGGTATCAGCCGTGATGCATGGGCGGGCAAGAATGTGGGGGTGGTGACCGGCACCGCCATGGCGCCACTGATGCCCATGGTTTTGGAGCCGCTGGCCCGGCTTACCTCGGCCCGATTCGACTTGATCCCGGTGACAAACACGTTGTTCGGAGCACGCGTAACAACCGCCGGGCTACTGCCGGGGAGCGCGGTGCAGCAGGCTCTTCGGGGTCGCACGGATCTGGACCTGGTCCTCATTCCTGGCGAGGCGATCAACGATGACGGGTTGTTCATAGACAGTCTTAGCCTCGAGCTGCTCCAAGCCACCAGCGCGGTAGAAATTCGCCCATCGCGGGATTTCGCCGACGCCTTGCTGGAGCCGGTAGCGGCATGAGCAAACCTACGGTCGCAATCGTGGGCCGGCCCAACGTGGGCAAATCCACCCTCTTCAATCGGATCCTGGGTGGCCGCCGGGCCATCGTATCGGAGGAGCCCGGGACGACGCGGGACCGCCATTTCGGTGACGCGGAGTGGCAGGGACGCCGATTCTGGCTGGTGGATACCGGCGGCCTGGTTCCCGGCTCCCAGGACTCCATGGATCGAGCCATTGGTCGCCAGGTCGAGTTTGCCCTGAACGAAGCCGACGTGATTCTGTTCGTGGTCGATGGGCGAGAAGGGATCAACCCGGTGGACCGGGCCATAGCCGAGCGCCTTCGTAAGGCGGGACGTCCCGTCATTCTCGTGGTGAACAAGCTGGACAATCTGGAGCACAGCACCGAGCAGTATGGCTTCTACTCGTTGGGGTTTGGCGAGCCCCAGGGGGTCAGTGCGGCAGTGGGGAAGGGCAGTGGCGACCTGCTTGACGTGGTGGTCGAGCGGCTACCCCCCTATGACCCGGCCGAATCGGAAGAGACCATCAACGTCGCGGTGGTGGGACGGCCCAATGCCGGAAAATCCTCGGTTGTGAATCGACTGCTCGGGGAAGAGCGGCATCTTGTCGCCCCCCAAGCCGGGACCACCAGAGATGCCATCGACAGTGTCTTGCGGTATCAGAGTAAAACCCTGAACTTCATAGACACTGCAGGCTTACGACGTCGCGCTAAAGTGGAAGATGACCTGGAGTTCTATTCCACGCTCAGAACGGAGCGCGCGATTGAACGGGCCCACGTTTGCGTGCTGGTGGTGGACGCCACGGTCGGGATGCACAACCAGGACCTGCGCATCGCCTCGCAGGCCTGGGAGCAGGGCGCCGGACTCATCGTGCTGGTGAACAAGTGGGATTTGATCGAGGAAAAGAACGCCAACACCGCTCGGCAGGGACAGGACGCGCTTATTGCCAAGGCACCCTTTCTCCGCTACGTCCCCTTCCTCTATGTCTCGGCGCTCACCGGCCAGCGGGTCCGGAAGGTACTCGATCTCATTATCGAGGTGGCTGAGGGCCGCCAACTGCGAGTTCCTACGGCCGAAGTCAATAAGGTTCTGGCCGACTTGATCGAGCGTAACGCTCCGCCGCAGAAGCCCGGCGAGGAAGTCAAGCTGCTCTACGCTTCTCAGATCGCCACCGCACCACCCACTCTGGCCATCGTCAGCAATCGCCCGGAGGAGGTGCCTGAGTCTTACCAGCGATACCTGGTGCACGGCTTTCGTGAAGCCTGGCCGTTTCCTGGTTCACCGTTGCGCCTCAAGTTCACTCGCCGAGGATCCAGGCGATGAGCGTCGCCGCGGCAGGTTGGCTGGTGGCGTCGTACCTTGTTGGCGCCATTCCTACCAGCCACCTGGTCAGTCGCAGCTTTGCGAGGATCGATCTGCGGCAGCACGGCAGCGGCAATCTCGGGGCAACGAATCTCTACCGAGTGCTGGGGTGGAAGTACGCTATTCCCGTCGGCCTCTTCGACATCGCAAAGGGAGCGATTCCGGTTTTGGTCTTCGCTCCCCGGGTGTCCGGTTCCGAGCTCTATGCGCTGGCCTGCGGCGTGGCCGCCATCATCGGGCACGTGTTCTCGGTGTTCGTGGGCTTCAAGGGCGGGAAGGGAGTGGCCACCGCGGCCGGGGTGATGCTGGCACTCACTCCGATAGCGCTGGGGGTTGTGGCTGGGATCTGGGGGGTCGTCCTCATGCTTACAGGATATGTATCTCTCGCGAGCATCGCCGCTGCCGCCATGTTGCCTCTAGCGGTGTACCTGCTGGACCCTCCGGATACTCCCGAGCTCCTCTGGATGGATGTGTTGATCGCCGCTGGGGTGATCGTGCTGCATCGGCGGAATATTCAGCGACTGCTCAAAGGGACCGAGATCCGTTTCGGGCGACGGACGGCGAGCGCTTCGCGCCCATGACCCTGATCGCCGTACTCGGGGCCGGCAGTTGGGGCACGACGCTCGCCAACCTTCTGGCTCTCAAGGGAGACACGGTTCGGATCTGGGCGTACGAACCTGAAGTCGTAGAGGCGATCAATCGAGAGCACCAGAACTCAGTTTTTCTGCCGGGCGTTCCACTCCATCCCGGGCTCCGAGCCTATGGCGACGTCCGGGAAGCAGCGGCCGATGTTCCCGTGATCGTGTCAGCGCCTCCGAGTCACGTGGTGCGAAGCGTGATCGAACGACTCGGCGATGTGATCAAGCCGGACACACTGGTGGTGAGTGCCACCAAGGGAATCGAAACGAACACGCTCGCATTGATGTCTGCCGTGTTTCAGGAGTGTCTGCCAGCGGTTCGGTTTGCCGCGCTATCCGGGCCCAGCTTTGCGAGCGAGGTTTGCCAGGGGCAGCCAACACTGGTGGTAGCTGCGTCCCGCGCGGAGAGCACGGCCCTCGCAGCCCAACGGATTTTTGCCACTCCGACATTTCGGGTGTACTCCCATGACGATGTCACCGGGGTCGAGTTGGCGGGAGCATTGAAAAATGTCATTGCGATTGCGGCCGGGATCCTCGAGGGTTTGGGAATGGGACATAACCCACGCGCGGCGCTGATAACTCGGGGGTTGGCCGAGATCACCCGGCTGGGCGTAGCACTAGGAGCGAGCCCGCTGACCTTTGCGGGTTTGGCCGGCATGGGTGACCTTATTCTGACCGCCACCGGGAGTCTCAGCCGGAATCGGGCGTTGGGCATCGCCCTGGCGCAGGGGCAAACGTTCGAGGAATACCGGGCTCAGCACCGCTCCGTGGCGGAAGGCGCCAACACCTCGAGGGCCGGCGCCGCACTGGGCGGCCGAATGGGGGTGGAGCTACCCATCATTGAGAAAGTCGGTGAAGTTCTGTTCAGCGGAAAGCCGGCTCGCGAGGGCATCGGCGAGCTCATGGCACGGGAACTCAAGTCGGAGCAGTGGAGATGACAACCACAACCGCCGCGCGTCCGGTTCAGGAGTTCTACTCGATTGGCGAGGTTTGCGCTCTCACTGAGCTCAAGCCCCACGTGCTGCGCTACTGGGAGAGCCAGT
>JBJMPB010000217.1:0-3015 GCA_045803455.1 Gemmatimonadales bacterium
ATTCTCTCGGTGATTCTGTTCTTTGCTCTGGGGGCACTCCTGCTCCGGCCGCTTGATGTAGCGGAAGGCCGGCGGGTTGCCCAGGCGGCCGACCAGGCGGTTCGTCCCGCCTAGCCGGCCGGCAACAGCTTTATCTCAGTCCGTTCCGACGCAGCAGAAGCGGCCCGCTATTCTTGCCGGTACCCTTCCCGCTATCCTTTGACTCCCGTGCCAATACGTGAACGACGGCGCTCTGGGCCTTCCCCAGGGCGCTGGCCGTCACCGTCACCGTGCCCTTCATCCGGCCCACAACGGCACCATTGGAGCCGACAGTCGCGATGGCGTCGTCGCTGCTTTTCCAGCTGACTAAGCCATCCAGCACATCGCCGAACTCGTCTTTGATCCGGGCCTGAAGCGTCACCAGCTGTCCGGCGTGGATCGTTGCAGTGCTGGGAATTACGCTGATCCCTGCAGTTGTCCCGGCCGGAGTCGAGGGTGACATAGAATCCTCACAGGCCGCGATCGCACCAGCGGCCGCCAAGGCTGTGATCAAACGTGACAGGATGATGGCGCGCATCGTAACCTCCAGCCAAAGCCTTGTGTCTTTGCGATGAGATGACATAGGGAGGTTATTGAGGGCGCGTGAATGAGCCGTGAATTGCCGAGGAGCGTCTTGCAGCAGCTCATCCGTTTTTCTAGCTTACAGCGGCTCGTCACCCAGAATCGGTCTGCCTAGCGCAGCTCTGTCTTCTCTCGATCAGGAGCCCCGCCACGTCGGTCGCTGGCGGGGCGTCTCATTCATGGATGCATTGGAACTGACTCGGGCACTCGTGGCTCTGGAGACGCCCACTGGCTCCGAAGGTCCGGCCACGGATTTTCTGGACAACCTCCTGCGTCGAGCGGGCTATCACACGGTACGCCAGCCGGTCAGCGCCGGCCGGGAGAATCTCTATGCGTACCGGGCGTCACCTACCGTGGTCTTCTCTACCCACCTCGACACCGTCCCACCGTACGTTCCATTGTCTGAAGACGACGACATCATCCATGGCCGGGGAAGCTGCGACGCCAAAGGGCTCGCGGCGGCAATGATTGCGGCCGCCGAGCGGCTGGCAGGCCGGGGTGAGCAGCGGATCGGGCTGCTCTTCCTGGTGGGCGAAGAGAATGGGTCGGATGGGGCGCGGGCGGCCGGCGCGCTGAGCCCGCGAGGACGTTTCTTGATCAACGGCGAGCCAACCGAGAACCGTCTCTCGATCGGACAAAAGGGCTCGCTCAGGATAGACCTCGCGGCCGAGGGCCGGGCCGCGCATTCGGCCTATCCGGCGGAAGGGGTCAGCGCCATTGCCGCACTGCTCGATACTATCGAGCGCATCCGGCGCTTGCCTCTTCCCACTGACCCGCTGCTGGGACAGTCCACCATCAATCTGGGTCTGATCCAGGGAGGAGTCGCGCCCAACGTGATTCCCCCTTCGGCCACTGCCCAGCTGCTGATCCGGACGGTGGAACCCTCGGATACACTGAAAAGCGGCATTCGAGCGCTCCTGGCTCCCGGAGTCAGTGTCGATTTTCCGGTCGAGCTGCCATTCCATAAGGGCGGAAACGCCCCAGAGGGCTGGGAGACTACGGTCGTGAGCTACGCCAGCGATCTGCCGTTTCTTTCCGCCTGGGGCGAGCGATATCAGCTGGGTCCCGGCACGATACGGGTCGCGCACACCAATCACGAGCACATCCGGAAGGCTGATCTCCTCCGTGGCGTCGACCTCTACGAGAGGTTGGCCTCGGATCTGCTCACCCGGAGTCCGGCGTGACTCAGAGAATTCCGGTGACCGTGCTGGGAGCCACAGGGACCGTCGGACAGAAGTTCGTCCGCTTGCTGGCGGAGCACCCCTGGTTCGAGGTGACGGCGGTGGGCGCTTCATCCGCCAGCGCCGGACGCACCTATGCCGAGGCAACCCGCTGGCGGGAACCGGTGCCGATGCCGTCCGAGGTCGCCCGGCTCACCGTGAAAGAATGCGTTCCGCCCAGTCCGGGACCGATCGTCTTCTCCGCACTGGAGGCCGAGGTTGCCGGTCCCATCGAGCAGGCCTTTGCCGCTTCGGGCGCGATCGTGGTCACGAACACCCGGACCCACCGCATGGATCCGGACGTCCCGCTTTTGATCCCTGAAGTAAACGAGAATCACCTTTCATTGGTGGACTGTCAGCGGGAGTCTCGTGGCTGGGACGGCGCCATCCTGGCCAATCCCAATTGTTCCACCGCGGCGCTGGCGCTGGCGCTCGCTCCGCTCCACCAGGCTTTCACCATCGAACGACTGTTCGTCTCGACCATGCAGGCAATTTCGGGAGGCGGATATCCGGGTGTGCCGTCCCTGGATATCGTCGGCAATGTGATCCCTTTCATAGCCGGTGAGGAGGAAAAGATCGAGCGCGAGAGCCGGAAGATTCTGGGAACCCTGGCCAGTGGCGCCGTCGAGCCGTCTGAATTCTCTCTCAGCGTGCACGCCAACAGAGTGCCGGTGGTAGATGGCCACATGGCGACGGTTTCAGTGGAGTTCCGGCGGAAGACTGATCCGGCTCAGGCCATCGAGGCGCTCCGCGGCTTCCGCGGCTCGCCCCGGGTCTGCCAGCTGCCCTCGTCGCCAGTTCCACCCATCGAAGTGGATGAGCGAATCGACCGTCCGCAGTCGCGGCTCGACCTCGAGCGCGGAGCCGGCATGGCGGTGACAGTCGGAAGGGTCCGAACGTGCCCGGTGCTCGACCTCCGAATGGTAGTGCTGGGACATAACACCGTTCGAGGTGCCGCAGGACAGGCAATACAGATCGCCGAGCTTCTCGTGGCGGAAGGAAGAGTTCCCCGCTCGGCAGGACGGACGGGATGATCGTCGCCAAGTTCGGCGGAACCTCGGTCGCGGATTCCGAGGCCATCGGGCGTCTCATCCATATCGTACGCAGCCGGATTCCGGAGCGTCCGGTGATCGTGGTGTCCGCCCTGGCAGGAGTGACCGACGGTCTGCTGAGCCTCGCGGCCCAGGCTGAGACC
>JBJMPB010000318.1:0-6190 GCA_045803455.1 Gemmatimonadales bacterium
GACCTTCGGGACCACAATCCGAATCGGCCGCTTGCATCACTCTGCTGCCTGAGCCGGAGGGCCGATGACCTGCGGTTCTTCTCAACCATTGGCGACCGCTGCAGCCCGTACGGGACCCTTGCGACACGGACCCAGCGCGGACCGAGCAGAGGATCTGGCCGGGTTACGGCCGGGCGAAGGTGATCTTGACCTGGATCGCTGCCGGCCGAGCCGAGCGCTTGGCGACGCCTACGGTCCACACCCCAGGCTCCTCGCCGCCCAGGGCACCGAACGCGAACAGACACCGGACCGATCGGTTGACGGGTCGGCAGCTCTCCAAACCAGCGGTGATGTCCACCATCACCCGGCGGGCCTGTCGAGTGTGCAGCCAGATCCGCAGGTCCACCGCAGGCGACGTGGTGAGGACCACCGTGAGCGCTTCGTGCGCTGGATCGGCGGCAACGATCCGGTAGCTCGCCGTGGCCGGGCCATGCCCGAGGCGCAACTGGTAGGAGATGCCGTTGGGCCGTATGTCGGTCCTGGTTCGAAGGCCCACCACGCTTCCTGGTGGCACCGTTGCCCCGGCGGGCGGCTCCTGGGCGACGACGACGGTGCTGCTGCCCTGCGGGTCTCCCTCGATGGCGGCACCGCGTAGGCCCCCGGTGTGCAGCACCCCCTCGGCCTGGGCCAGGGTGCGACCGAGGACGTTGGGGACCCCATACCCTCGGGTGTTCCCCGGAGCAGTGCGGATGGCCGGAGCCGGTCTGGGGCCGGTGGTCGAGGATCGCACGCTCGAAGTGACAGGCAACAGGCGCCCGACCACGGCTAGGACGCCAACACCAAGCACGACCGCCGCGGCGATCGCCAACCGGCCGGATGACCCACGCATGCTGTCCTCGACGGACGTGATCTGATGGTTCCTGATCATAGTGACCGACGCCGCGGGTGGCCGTAGGGTTCACCGCCACGAGCCACCATTGGCCGCAGTGCTGCTGCGACGAGGCATAGCAGGCCCGGCTGCGCATGGCAACGCCGCTCGCACGGACCCCATCCTTACCATTCGTGTGGTCCCGCTCCTATAGAAGCGTGGGTGCAGGTCGAAGTGACCTCAGTAACCGTGAGTTACCGCCAGGCGCCGTCAGACACCGCCCGGTATGGCACGGAGATGGCACGCTGGCCGGTCAGCCTGAACGACACGCGTGGCCCTGCTCGATCGCCACCGTGATCGTGGCCGCTGCGGTGGCAGCGGCGGGCGTGCTGGTGTCGGGTAGCCTTGCGACCATGGGCAGCGCCGGTGCCTACAGGCTCGGACCAGAGTTCGGCCGACTCCTGGTCAAAACGACCCGGACAGGGCTGGGTGCCAAGGCCGGCCACGATCTCACCATCGTGGTCACCCGCTGGCGTGGTCGCGCCACGGTGGACACCTCTGACCCGGCGAGCTCCTCGGTGGTTGTCGAGGTCGAGGTCGATTCCTTGGAAGTCCGGGAAGGAACCGGTGGCGTCAAGCCGCTCACCGACGCCGATCGCGCACAGATTACCAAGACCCTCGGCGAGGTCCTCCACACCGCCCAGCACCCAACCATCACCTTCCGATCCAGGCAGGTCGAGGGGTCGGTGGGGTCGTTCACCGTCGACGGCGAGCTTACGGTCATGGGGGTGACTCGGCCGGTCATGGTGCAGGGCCGTGTGACCGATGGCCGGGTGGTTGGTGGGGCGACCGTGGTCCAGAGCCAATGGGGGATCCGACCCTACTCGGCCTTCTTTGGCGCCCTCAAGCTCAGCGACGAGGTCAAGATCGACTTCGACATCGCCCTCACTGGGCACGGTTGAGAGCGCTTCGGCGTTGTGCTTGCCCCGGTCTTCAAACTCTGCTCTCGCAGTTCAGCGCCGTTCGCTGGCGTTTCTGACCTGGACGCCTCCGCCGCTTCCGCTCGTCGTCGGCCGCCGGGATCCGCCGGTGTTGCTGTCGCTGCTGCTGTCGGCCGCCGTCCGGGCCTGGCCACATCGGCAAGATCACCCTGCTCATTGTCTCTAAATGGCGTCCGGCCGGCTTCCCCACGCGTGATCTAGGAGGCTCTGAGGTTCAACGCTTGCGAAGGAACGTGTCGGGAGCCGGCAGCAATCGACGCATTCGTGGCCACTGTCATGGGGCGCAGCCGCGAGCTTGCCAGAGTTGGCCTGTGGTGAGTGCTGCGCCATGGACTAGGTACCAGGCGCGCAGAAACGACCCCATCGGACTATGGCCGGCACTTGGCGTCGGTCCGCATGATCGTCCTGTTCGTACCGCACGCAGCAGGGTCACCACAGCATCGTCGCTGACCCGCCTTCCTCCTTCGTGGCCGGACGACCACTCGGTCCAACCGGGCCCGGCCCAGCCCCCGGGTCCGCCGCACGAAAGGGGATGCCCGGTGGCAACCCAACCCAGCGGCAAGGCCGTCCCCGACCCGCCCAGCTACCTCCATCCCGCCGAGGTGGCCGACATCCTGCACGTGTCACCCAAGACCGTGTCCCGCTGGGCCAAGGAAGGCAAGCTACCGTTCCTCAAGACCCTTGGTGGCCACCGCCGCTACCCAGAAGCCGAGATCCGCCAGCTGGCCGCCGAACTCCAGGTGCAGCCGACAACCTGAGCGGTCCAGCAGGTCACGTTCTGGGCGGCCAGCTGGCGACTGCCCAGCAAGGAGGTAACGTGGCCTTCGGGCCGCATCCGCGCCGCGGCCACGCGGACGCAACCGGCCGGGAGGTGGCGGTGACGACCGACAAGTCCGGGCGAACCAGCGCCGGCATCCTGCTCTGGCGCCGCCGAGACAATCGCCTGGAGGTGCTGCTCGCTCACATGGGCGGTCCGCACTGGGTGAACAAGGACCTGGGGCACTGGACGATCCCCAAAGGCGAGGTCGAGGAGGGAGAGGAGCTGGTTGCGGTCGCTCGCCGAGAGTTCGCGGAGGAAACCGGCCACCAGCTCCCCGACACCCCGCTCATCGCGCTCGGTGAGATCCGCCAGAAGTCGGGCAAGCTCGTCCTGGCGTGGGCGGCCCGCGGAGACCTCGACGCCGCGACCGCGGTCAGCAACACCTACCAGATGGAGTGGCCGCCCCGGTCGGGGCGTGTGGAGACCTTCCCCGAGATCGACCGCGTCGAATGGTTCAAGCTCAACAAGGCGCGTCGCAAGCTGAAGGCGGCGCAGGTTCCATTTCTGGATCGGCTCCAGACCGCCCTCGCAGCCGGTCGATAGCCAACCGCTCGGTTTATGGATGTCCACCGAGGGATGGTCGACATCACCCCAGAGGCGCTCAACGAGGCGCACCAGGCGGATCTCGCTACCCAAGGGAACGAAGGCGTCGACTTCAGGCACGCGTGGCGGGCCCAGGCGTCAGGTATGGTGTTCTGCCTGTCGGACGCTCCCAGCGCTGAGGCGGTGAAGCGCATTCACGAGCGCGCCGGTCATCCGACAACGAGGCCTCCGAGGTGCCCGTACAGGCGTGATCCCCCAGGTCGTCGCCACGACCGGGAGGTGGTGATCGGCTCAGGGGCATGCCCGCGCCGCACAAGGCCTGAGCGCAGCACCGGCTGGGGACATCTATCGTGGCGGCCAGCAGCCTGCAAGCTGGTGCTGGTCGGCAGCATTCTCGCGGCAGCGCTCACGGGCTGCCACCCCGTCAGGCCGGACAACCAAGGCCTCATCGCCGCCTTGCACCACGGCCGCTCGGCGGAGGTGACCGTTCAGGGCCTGGTGGTTGTCCTGCTTCCTGACGGCAACGGCCCTGATGGCCCCCACCAGCGCTTCCGCGTTGACCTGGGCCAAGGTGTCGTGGTTGAGGTCGACCACAATCTGACCCTTGCGCCGCGCGTGCCCGTCACGGTTGGAAGCACCGTGATCGTCCACGGGCAGTTCGAACCCGACCCTGGCCGCCCAGTGATCCACTACACCCACCACCCGACCGGTGCTCACGAGGGCGGCTGGATCGAGTCGAGCGGCCACCGCTACCAGTGAGCCGACCATTGGGGCACACCGAAGCGCCTCCTGGATGCTGGCGTTGAGTTCTTGCCTGCCTACACGGCAGGCCCCGCGGACACTGCTGCTCCCAACGCATTCGCGCTGGTTAACCCCTTGCATGCCATATACGGACCTTCGGCCCCATCACGGCCCGATACGGCGGAGGAGCTGCGGTTCCGACTGTCCGCTGGTTACCGTGGCTGACCGTGAGTAACCGCGGTTTCGCGGCCCCAAGACGGCCCCAGGCAATCACCAGCCTGGCCGAGCTGAGTGCGGCAGGGCGCAGCGCTGGCGCTCCCTTCAGCCGCCGTAACGGTGCCGAGACACTCATGCAGGAGCCTCCCGACAGCCGGAGCGAACCGGGAGGAGGGGCTCGTGCCGACCCGCAGCACCAGATCACTGGCCTGGCTGCTGTGGGTCCTGACCCTCCTCGGCCTGGCCACCACCGCCTCGGCCGGCAGCACCAGCTCGACCGGGACACCTGGGCGAGGGGGCGAATCTGGCCGAGGGCTGGGACCCGAGAGGTCGGTCTCCCAGCGGTGGATGGTGACGAGTCTGGCCCGCCACCGGTCGACGGGGGGACTTACGAACCCGGAGGGCTAGGCGACACAGCGACTGCAGCACCAGCCGACCTCGGGTACTCGGCCGATACGCGTGCCGGCCTGGAACGAGTCGCCGCATCGAGCGCAGCGGCCAGCATAGCGGGCCTTGGTATGGACCACGGCGCTGGTCCAAACAGACCACTGCCTCGTTAGCGAGCCGCCGCCAGAGACATGGAGCACTGAATCACCTGCGGATGCCAACGTGATGGTCTTGAGAGGGCTTTATCTTCCGTCCCAATCCAAATGATGATTCTTTAAGAATTCAGCAATGCCTCCGATGACCTTAGGGTTCAAGCTGCCAGCAGGACTAGGGCTCGAATCGTTGCTCCCGCGTACTGTGCACCCCGTAAACTCACGGAAGTATTCAGCTTCTGCTAGCTCCGTCCGATCCGAAAATAGAACCAATACCGTGTCACCTTCAACATCCTGATCGCCTACATGCAGGGTGGCGATCCGCCAGCCCAGCCGTACTTCGGGTAGTGCAAGATCACTCGGGTCCCCTTCAATTGCTATTTCCTCCCTGCCAGGAGAGCCGTTGTCCAGCAGAAAGTGTCGCAGGCGATCGAGGAACTGGAATGCCTCTCCCGCTTCAGCTCGTTTCCGTTGCTCCTCGGCCGGCTTATCTGAGAGTGCCTTCTTAGCCTTGGCAAGTTCCTCTATGTAGTCCATCGATTACTCCAGTCATGAGGCCGACCGGCTCGATTATGCCGCTCCATGTAGTCTGCGTTCGGGGAGGCCGATCGCCAGTTCCCCGTGGCACTGCTGGCCGAGGACGGCCGCCGCAGGCGGCCGCCCGCAGACCGGCCTTGAAGTGGTAGAGAAACTTCTAACGAGCATCACAGCAGGGTCCGGTCTAGCCTTCGGGCAGGCCACGTCGCGCTCGTCCTGGATACCGCTCGGCCTCTCTTCGGACATGCGTGATCAGGGCCTTGCGCAGCTCCTTCTCGGGGAGCTGGTCGCGCAGGCGAGTGACGGCAAGCCGAATGAAATCACTGGCCGACAAGGGGAGGTCGTCAAGGCGTGCCTGCGCCGAGAGTCGGCTGAGCCATCGCCACTGCTCGTCGGTCAGGTAGATGGTGGTTCGGTGGTAGGACCCTGCCGTGTGCTTGGCCATCGACCCTCTTCGAGGCAGTCCGAGCTGAACGGTGTCGGCAGGAGTCTAGGCGCAGGTATGGCGCGATGACACCTACGGGCCTGTTCACAACGCTGTGCGAACGGTCCGGGGAGCCGCCAGCTGCCAAGCCGCTCGGGATGCGCCCGGGGTGCGCTGGTCCTGGGACGCACTGCCGGGCGGTCGAAGCCACAGCGACACCTGGGTCGGCTGCATGGTCTGATCGACCACGGCCAGCAGCTCGACGGTCAGGGTATCTAGGTCGACCTGCTGGTGCAGCCGATCGCCGAACGCGGCGATCCTCTCGGCGGTGTTGTGGCGGCGCCGGTTGAAGCGCCGGTCGACCGCGGCCTGGATGCGGCGACGGGCCGGCTGGAACAACGCGGCCACCGCCAGGGTCGCCCCGGCCACCACCAGAGGGGGGTCTCGGCCCAGGAGCTGGCCGAGCCCGAGCACGACCAGGGCGTAGCCGCCGCCCAGCAGCAGGGTGAGCAGCCCGTAGGA
>JBJMPB010000347.1:0-5481 GCA_045803455.1 Gemmatimonadales bacterium
AGCTTCTGTTGTCGGTAGGAGCCGGACAGGAAGGCAACGGCGATATCGATTTCTTCCGAAGACAGATTGCTCAGCAGCGCGGCGAGCTGTCCGATCTTCTCCAGCCTGCCGCTCGTTTCGGCGACCCGCCGCGACGTCTCCACCAGGCGCACCAGCTGCATGGCTCTAGTGAGAGGCCTCCGAGAGCCAGAGGTCCCCACCCCTCGGGGCCGTCCGATCAAACACGACCCAACGCCCATCAGGCGACCAGGTCGGGTAGTCGATTCGGATCTCTGGAGTGGGAAAGGCAAAAAACTGTTGTCCCGGTCTTCCGTTTACCGGGAAAATCCAGAGCGCCTTGTGTCCTTTGACGTCAGCCAGGGCGTCGTTGCTGCTCATTACTTCGGTTGCGCCACCTCGATCGCTTCGTTCAGGTTCTCAACCGAACGGGTGATGCCCTGTCTCACCTGCTCCCAGTTGGCGGCAGTTGCGGCGTTTACCCGGCTCAGGTCACGCTCTACTGTCCGGCGTGCGGCCCGAACGTTGTTGAGTGCGCGGTCGCTGACGGCACCACCCCGTGACTTGGCCTGGGCCGAAAGCTCCTTGATCTGACGATCGACGTCGGTGAGCTGCTGCCGAATGGACTGAACGAAGTTCTGCCGCTGATCGAAGGTGAACTCGGGAGGAGCACTGGCCGTGTCAGCGGCCGCTGGAGTGGGTGTGGTGGTGTCTGCGGCAGGCGAAGGAGTGGTGTCGCTCACCCCGCCGGTTTCATTGGACCGCTGCTTCCGACAGCCGAGGCTTACGATCAGCACGAAGGTGGCTGCGGCAAAGGCAAATCGGCGCATTCGGTGCTCCTGGTTTGAGAGGCCGGATCAAGGGAATAGAACGAAGCGTCCTCCGCCAGTGGTGGCGATGACCAAACACATCGTGACGAACAGCAGATCGTAATGCCAGCCGTCGCTCGACTTTCCCCAGAACCCGGTATGCCAGACGAAGATCTTTTTCTGAATGGCCCCGAGCATGACGAGGATGAGTCCCAGTGCTGCCAGTTGAGGCAGAACGCCGAGGGCGACACCAACCCCGCCGAACAGCTCGGCGAGCCCGAGAAAGCGGGTGACCCCAGGACTCAAGCCGATGCTCTTCCCCCGGATTACCGGATCTTTGGCGTGACTCCATCCGCTCGAGATGAAGACGGCACCCACCAGAAGCCGCATGAGCAACAGGGTGAGATCAAGGAACTGGGCCAGGAAGGGGAAACGCATGACGTTCACTCCGTCGCTTGCCGGGCCGGCGGTTGAGGGGAACAGAAGCAGCGGGAGCCCCGGTCATTCCGAGATACGACCTGAGCTGCACCGTGCTTTGCTTGCGTACCAGTGCGTGCACCAGCTCGGCGGTGGGCTCCGGGTCACCGATCAGCGATCTGATCTGCCCCGCTTCACGAGCCAGGATCGGCACGCCATCCCGGTAGAGCACGCGATTGCTGGTGAGGGCGGGAATCCGGTCTCCCGGGGTGACGAGACCGGTCAAGTTGAGCGGGTCGGCGGCGCTGATGCCGACCAGTTGGCCGCCTCCCTCCAGCCGTCGGATCGAGCGGAGCTGACCAACGGCCTCGGGTAGAGCGAATTGCTCCCCGGACATCCCGGTGATGAACCGCCCGCCGCGAATTTCGCCTCGAGCCTCGAGCCGGCGATACACCATCAGCAGCTCCCGCCAGAGTGGTGCACCCGGTTCGCGGGCGAGGAGCCGCTTGTAGACCACTCCGTATCGGCGGAGCAGAGTTCGAGCCGCCAACTCTACCCGATCCCCTGCCTGATCGCTGCCTCTCGCACCCAGCAACGACCATCGCCCTGCAGTCTCGATCCCGTGAGGAGCCGTCCGGTGCCGCCGCCGAGCTCCGCTCAACGGCTTACGCTTGCTCGATGGCGTGATCAGCGCGCGCAGCCCGGCAAAGCTGTCGGAAGTGACCAGCCCAGTGCCGGCGAGTTCGGCGAGAGCCTGTTCTATCTGGGTGGGCAGGAGGCCGCTCTGAGCTACGAGCTCGTGGAAGAACGACGCTCCTCGCTGCTCCAGGACTTCCCGCACTCGGTTTGCGTAGCCGGAAAGCTGCACCTCGGTTTCCGTGCCGGCGGAAATCCACGAGTCTGCGTGTTCCCGAAGAAAGAGGGCCATGCTGGTGGAGCGGATTGGTCCGGTGGCCCCGGCCGTTCGTTGCGGCGGTGTAAGCCGGCCCCAGGCAACCCGGCCGGTGAGGCAAAGGGTGTCGAGCAGCGCGGGATCGTATTCCTCGCAGCGGGAGGACAACACGTCGGCTTCCCAGGCTGCGGCGGGCAGCTCCATACCATCGAGCTGCCCCAGGAGCGAAGCCAGTCCTTCTAGGCCTGCCACCCGATATTCCGGATCGATTCGTTGCCAGGCGAAGAGGAAGCGCATGAAATCGGCGGCACTGACCGGCTCGATCTCCGCCCGCAGGCGATTCAGCGTGTAGCGATGGATTCGGGAAAGCAGCCGCCGGTCGCACCACTCGAGCTGGGATGATCCCTGAGTAAAGTGGCCGCGGAGAACGACACCTTCGGCTTCGAGGGCGGCGAGAGCGATGTCTGCGTCGCCGTCATCGATCTCGAGCGAGGCCGCCAGCTGTGAGGCGGTTACCGGACCCACGATGCCCATCCGCCCCCGGATCAGTTCCCGTACGGCGGCTTCGCGGCCGACGCTCTGCTCCTCGCCTGGGTGGGCAATGACCGCGCGAATTTCAGGCAGCCTTTCCGCTGCCAGCCAGAGCGCGTAGCCCGAGCCCAGCGTAACGCGGTCCGCCCGGCCCGATTGGACCAACTCGCGGAAGAACGGGACCCAGGGGTGCTCGGTTCGACCGGAGATACCCTCGACTTCGGTCAGAAAGCCTGAAGTGAGCAACGCGTCGTGCAACTCGTCCGCGTTTTCAACCTCGGGCCATGCCTCATCCCGTACCTGCTCGATTGCCGCGGGATCCAGCGCACCCAGATCGTCAGCCGAGGAGGGCTCGAAGGCTCGTCTGGTGTACACCGCCTGGGTGCGGCGTTCCTCCAGCGGGGCATCGTCGAGGAAGGCGTACGGTCGGGCGTTCAAAATCTCGTGTGCCAGCGGGGAAGGCTCGGGAAGATCCCGGGCAACCAGTCGGATCTCACCGGCTTGAATCCGCCGCAGGAGGCCGGTCAGCCGATCGAGGTCCATGACCTCGTGCACGCAGTCATCGATGGTCTGCTTGACCAGGGGATGATCGGGGATCTGCCGATCGCCGGGAATGTTTTCCAGACAAGCGGCGGCATCCGGGAAGGCCGCAGCGAGAAGATCTTCCGCTTGCATCCGCTGGATCTGGGGCGGATTCTTTTTGCCTCCGCGGCTTCTGGGGATTGCCAGCGCGATGTTGGCGTTCCACCGCCAATGCGTGCCGAACATCGGCGCGTCCAGGAGGGCCTGGACCAGGATGTCTTCCACCGTTTCCGGATTGAGGAATCGGAAGACACTCTCCAGTGGAAACGAATGCTGCGGTCCGAGCGAGAGAAGCAGCGCATCCTCGGTAGCAGCGGCCTGCAGCTCGAAGTTGAACTGCCGGCAGAAGCGCTTCCGAAGGGCCAAGCCCCAGGCGCGATTTACCCGGCTTCCGAACGGAGCATGGATCACCAGTTGCATGCCGCCGGCTTCGTCGAAGAACCGCTCCGCAACAATGGTTTGCTGGGTGGGCAAGCTTCCCAGCAACCGCCTCGACTCAGCCAAGTACTCAACGAGCTGGTGGGCAGCGGCGGCCGATTCCGATCCGTTCAGCAGGGCGTTAACCCATGCCTCTGCGTCCATCCGGTTCTCCAGCCGGTTCTCCACTTCCAGCCTCAGATCCGACACCGCGGCCGACAGCTCATCGCTCCGGGCAGGTGATTCGCCCAGCCAGAACGGAATGCTGGGCGGCTGTCCGTGCGCATCCGCCACTCGAACGGTACCCTGCGATACTCGGAGAATGCGCCAGGAAGTATTCCCCAGCTGGAAGATGTCGCCCTGAAGGCTTTCGACTGCAAAGTCCTCGTTCACCGTGCCTACAAAGGTGTTCTCCGGCTCGAGAATGACCCGATAGTCTGCGTTGTCCGGTATCGCGCCACCGGAGGTGATGGCGAGCATGCGGGCGCCGCGCCGCCCTCTGATCCTGCGATTGATAGCATCGTGGTGAACCAGAGCACCCCGGCGTCCACGCCGGGTGGCAAATCCCTGGGCCAACATGAGAACGACCTGATCGAACTCGGTGCGCTGCAGGTCGCGATAGGGATAGGCCCGGCGACAGAGAGCGAAGAGATCGTCCTCCGTCCAATCCTCGCTGGCGGTTTCGGCCACGATGTGCTGAGCCAGCACATCCAGCGGCTTGTCCCGAATGACGATCCGGTCCAGCTCTCCCCGGTTGACCGATCGGACTATGGCCACACACTCGACCAGCTCATCCCGGGTAAGAGGAAAGAGTCGACCCTTCGGAGTGCCATGCACGGTGTGCCCCGAGCGGCCCACCCGCTGGAGGAAGGTCGAAATGCGGCGCGGAGTCCCCAGCTGGCAGACCAGATCGACATGCCCGATGTCGATTCCAAGCTCCAGCGACGCGGTTGCCACCAGCGCCTGGAGCTGTCCTGTCTTGAGCCGCTGCTCTGCATCCAGCCTGGTTTCCTTCGACAGACTCCCATGATGGGCAGTCACCGCGGCTTCGCCCAGACGCTCGGCGAGATGACGGGATACCCGCTCGGCAAGGCGTCGGGTGTTGACGAAGACGATTGTGGTCTTGTGCGCTTTGATGAGCTCGGTAAGCCGATCGTAGATCTCGTTCCAGGCGTCTCCCGAGATCACCGCCTCCAGGGGCGAACCGGTCAACTCGAGCGCCAGATCCGTGGTCCGCCGGTGTCCGGTGTCGACCAGAACCGGAGGGGTCGCCGGCGTAAGCCAGCGTCCAACCTCTTCGATGGGCTTTACCGTGGCGGACAATCCAATCCGCTGAACCGGCTGGGAGGCCACATGGCTGAGCCGCTCGAGCGTGAGGGCCAGGTGTGCTCCCCGGCGAGACTCCACGACCGCATGGATCTCGTCCACGATTACGGTCCTGACCGTTCGCAGCATCTCCCTGCTTCGCCGAGCCGTCAGGAGCAGGTAGAGCGACTCGGGGGTGGTTACCAGGATGTGAGGTGGTTTCCGCAGCATGGCCGCGCGCTCAGCGGCCGGGGTATCACCTGACCTGATGGCCGCAGTGATCCGGGGAGGCTCCAGCCCGGACTCCTCGGCCAGACGGCGGATCTCTCGCCGGGGCTCAGCCAGATTCAGATGAATGTCGGCGCTGAGGGCCTTTAGCGGAGAGACGTAGACCACCCGAATCTCGTCGGGCAGCGGACCCTCCAGCCCCTGTCGGAAGAGTTGATCCAGCGAGTAGAGGAACGCCGCCAGCGTTTTGCCCGAGCCGGTTGGGGCCGAGATCAGGGTGTCGCGGCCCGCACAGATCGCCTC
>JBJMPB010000354.1:0-5776 GCA_045803455.1 Gemmatimonadales bacterium
ACGGTCGGTGAAAGCGTTGGGCTCGGGTGAAACAACCTTCAGCAGACCGAGAATGCGTTGCTCGTGCCGCAGCGGAACCACCAGCAACGAGCGGATCCCGAGATCGCGATACGCCTGGTGGCGGACTCGGGGATCATTGTAGGCGTCGTCACTGCGCTGCAGCTCGCCGGTCCGCACACCCAGCCCGGACAGACTCCCGTCCAGCTTGAGCCTGGGTGCCTCGCTGCCGATCCGCAGCAGCGGTACTATCTCGTCTCCTTCCACTCCTTCGATTACCGCGCCGCTCGCGTTGGTGAGCGTCTTACTCCGCTCCGCGATTACCCGCATCACGGTCTCGGAATCGAGTCCGGCCGCGCTGACCGCCTGTTCGACCTCGAGCACCGCCTGGAACAGTTCGGTGTCGAGTCGCATCTCCTCCTCCGCCAGCTTCCGCTCGGTGATGTCGAACTCGGTGCCGAGATAGCCGATCTGACGGCCGGTCTCGTCCCGCATCGGCTCCCAGCCGCTGGAGCACCAGCGAATTTGCCCGGTGCTGGTCACCACCCGGTACTCCTGGTCTCTGAGCGCTCCACCCTGGGACAGCCGATCCCATTCTGCGATGATGGCGGGGCGGTCGTCCGGATGGATGTACTGCAGGAACTCCTGGTCCCGCAGCTCCTCATCCGAATACCCGGTCAACCGCTCAAAGGCCGGGTTCACGAACCGAAGCTTGCGGTCCATGTCATAGGCAATCACCCCTTCCCGCATGGTGGCAGTCACGGTCTGCAGCTGACTCCGCAGCTCGTCTCTCAAACGCTGGGCCCGTCGCCGTTTGCGGCCCTCACGCCAGAGCAGGAACAGCAGGATGAGCCCCGCGGCCAGGGCCGCGATGCTGATGAGAGAGGCTCGGTTGAGTAGCTGGATGATCGAGACCACGAGTCCTGCGCAGGGTTGAGTCCGGACCTTCGAAGATACAACCCGCCCCGACCTTGGTCGAGGACGGCAAGACCGCCTACATCCTGCTGGCGGAGGGTACCCCGTGTCCCTACTCTTCCGCGATGGCATTCCTCGACAGCAAGCGCGACCGGGCTGCGCTCCTGATCTTCGTTCTGGGAGTGGCGCTGGTCTGGACGCTGTGGCCCTTCATCACCGGGCTGCTCGGCGCGCCGGTGCTGTATGTGGTGTTCGCCCCGGTACATCGCTGGCTTGCCCAACGGACCCGGCCCCGGGTAGCCGCCGCCTTGGTGGTGCTACTTGGAGTGATCCTGGTATTGGGGCCGGGGGTGTCCTTCCTGGGGATCATTGCCGGCGAAGCGCAGGACATGGCATCAGGCGTCATTCAGAGCCCGCTGCTGGCCCGGATCCGGGAGCTCCGGATCGGGCCGTACGACGTGGGGGCGCAGCTCGAGACCCTGGGCTCGCGGGTAGTCTCCTTCATCGGCACCAGCGCGCTTGGTCTGGTTGGCACCGCAACCCGGCTCGGGATCCAGCTGACTATCACCTTTTTCGGCCTTTACTATCTCCTGCTGGAGCCTCGCACCGCCTGGAAGCAGGTCCAGCCATTCATCCCCTTCTCCCGGAACAACACCGAGATTCTGCGGGACCGCTTCCGGGACGTCACCTTCTCAACCCTGATCGGCACCGGCCTGACAGCCACGATGCAGGGTGTGCTGGTGGGACTCGCCTTCTGGGCCGCCGGCATTTCTAACGCCCTGTTCTGGGGCGTGGTCACCGTGGTGCTGGCGATTCTGCCGGTGGTTGGAAGCGGATTGGTATGGGGCCCAGGCGCTCTCGCGCTGGCGCTAGAGGGAAGCTACGGCCGGGCCATTGCCATGGCGCTCTGGGGGATTCTGGTGGTGGGCAACGTCGACAATGTGATTCGTCCGATGGTGTTCCGGCGCTGGGCCCGGATCCACCCGTTCATCACCATCATCGGGGCCTTTGCCGGCATCCAGTACTTCGGGCTTCTGGGGTTGATCATCGGCCCTCTGGCGATCTCCTACTTCTTCGAGCTCATCCAGATGTATCGGGCGGAATACCTCGATGACGAAGAAGCTGCTGAAGAGATCGCCGCGTCTACCGGGTCTTCCCCTTCCAGAACAGATACACGGGAATCCCCAGCGCGATGAGCGTAGCTCCCTTCACTGCATTCCCCGGATTCGATGCGATCGACCCGACGACCACGTATGCCGCCGCCAGTATGAAAATCAGAGGTGCCACGGGATAGCCCGGCATCCTGAATCGAATCTCTTTCGCATGCGGGCTGCGTCGGGCCCGGGCCCGAAAGACGAAGAGAGTCGCCGCGGTTGAGCCAAAGAAAATTCAGTCGCCAAAGACCACGTAATCCAGCAGGTCACCGTAATGACCCGTCAGGGTCAGGAGAATGGCCCAGGCCCCCTGAAAGAGGATGGCGGCGGCTGGCGTCCGGTACTTGGGATGGAGGCGCGCCAGGCTGGGGAAGAAGAGGCCGTCGCTTGCCATCGTCCGGTAAACTCTGGGCGACACCAGAATGACCAGGTTCAGAAAGCCAAAGCTGGAGATGGCGATGCCTGCGGCGATGATGGTGCCGCCGACTGAGCCGAACCGCGCGGTCATGGCGTCGGCTGCCGGTGCGGTACTCTGGGCCAGACCGGCGATGCCGAGCGTTCTGAGATAGGCCAGGTTCGCCAGCAGGTACACGGCAACCACGATGCTGACCCCCGCAATCAGGGCCCGCGGCAAATTCCGTTCTGGCTCGATCAGCTCTTCCGCGATGAAGTTGGTCTGTTGCCAGCCGCCAAAAGCGAACAACACCGGAACCAGGGCTGCTCCCAGCATCAGCGCGGTATTCCTCGGCTGTAGCGGTTCCAGTTCCGCCACTCCGCTCGCGGCGGCGGCCGTTAGACCTGCGACGATCAACAACACCAACGCCGCGAGCTTGAGTACGGTGAGCACGTTCTGCGTGAGCGCGCCAGGCCTGACTCCTACGTAATTCACTGCCGACAGCGCCACGATGGCCGCCACGGCCAGAGGTACCCTCGCCTCGGCACTCCAACCCAGCAAAGCCGCCGCGTAGTTGGCAAAGGTCACGGCCACTGCAGCGATTGCCCCCGTGGCGATCACCAGCAGCAGAGTCCAGGCGTACAGAAAGGCGGGGAGTGGACCATACCCGTCGCGCAGGTAGACGTATCCTCCGCCGGCTACCGGCCGCCCAGCTCCCAGCTCCGCATAGACCAGTGCTCCGATCAGGGCAACCACACCACCCAGGATCCATGCCGACAGGGTCAGGCCGGTGGTCCCGACGCGGGCCGCAACGATGGCGGGGTTCAGGAAAATTCCGGATCCGATGATCCCGCCGACTACCATCATGGTGGCCGAAAACAGCCCCAGCGTGGGGGCGTAGCCGCTTGATGATGCGGCGCTCGGCGTCTTCGATTCCGCGGGTGTAGCTTCCGGCATGGATGATGATAGCGACTTTGCCGACTCGGCGACTGAGCAGCACCGAGCTCGATTGACCACGCTGGGGTTTGCAGTGCCGGGCCGGGCCACCCTTACCAAGTAGCGAGAGGACGTACTGTGCCGATCCATCACATCACCGCCATTGCCGGCGATCCGCAGCGAAATCTGGACTTCTACGCTGGGGTTCTGGGACTCCGGCTGGTGAAGCTGACGGTGAACTTCGACGATCCAGGGAGCTATCACTTCTACTACGGCGACGAGATCGGACGCCCCGGCTCTCTGCTCACCTTTTTCCCCTGGCCGGGCGCACACCGCGGCCGCCAGGGCGGCGGCCAGATTGCCACGGTTGCGCTGGCAATACCGGCGGGGTCACTGGGTTTCTGGATCGAGCGACTTCTATCTCAGGGTATCAGGTACGAGGGCCCCAGCCGCCGTTTCGACGACCAGGTTCTGAGTCTCACCGATCCCGACGGTCTTCTGCTGGAGCTGGTTGCGGGTGACGTTTCAACCGCGGACCAGCCCTGGAACGAAGGCCCCGTCAGTCCCGAGCACGCCGTCCGGGGCCTGCACGGAGCAACCATCTGGGAAGATGGTGACCAGGGCACCGGCACTCTGCTAACCGAGATGTTGGGCTTTCAACCCAATGGCGAAGACAAAGGGCTGCTACGTTTCCAAGCCGGCGCGAACGGATCGGGATTGGTGGTCAACCTCAGGCGCGCATCCGGCTTCTGGCGCGGCGCCGGAGGAGTGGGCACGGTTCACCATATGGCATTTCGGGCGGCCAGCGAAGCAGATCAGCTGGAGCAACGCTCGGCGATCGAAGCCCGAGGACTCAGCATTACCCCGGTGGTGGACCGGCAGTATTTCCAGTCCGTGTATTTCAAAGAGCCGGGTGGGGTTCTCTTCGAGATTGCCACCGATGGACCCGGATTCACCATCGATGAAGCTCCGGCCGAGCTCGGCTCTCAGCTGAAGCTGCCTCCGATATACGACGCTTACCGGGAGCAGATCGAGCGCGCGCTGCCGCCGCTCCGTTTGCCCCATGCTACCGCGGGGCAGGGAAGATGACGATCCCAGAGCTCGATTTCGTGCACCGATTCGTAGCTGGGCAGCGCCCTGGGGCCGTGCCTCTGCTCCTTCTGCACGGCACTGGGGGCAACGAGGACGACCTGATCTCGCTGGGCCAGGCTCTGGCGCCGGGGTCTCCACTCCTGAGCCCGCGGGGGCAGGTTCTGGAGAACGGAAGCCCCCGGTTCTTTCGGCGTTATGCCGAGGGAGTCTTCGACGTGGAAGACATCAAGCTTCGAGCGGGGCAGCTGGCGCGGTTCATCAGCCAGGCTCGCACTCGCTATCAGTTAGGTGACGTTCCTCCCATTGCGGTCGGTTTCTCCAATGGGGCCAACATCGGAGCCGCACTGCTGCTGCTCCATCCCGGCAGTCTGAGCGGCGCCGTTCTGCTCCGCCCCATGGTGCCGCTGGTGCCGGAGCCGCTGCCGCAACTATCGCAGGTGCGGATTCTCATCGCCGCCGGGCGCCGCGATCCGATCGTGCGGCCGGATCAAAGCCAGGCACTCGCCGATCTCCTGAGCCAGGCCGGGGCTGAAGTTACCCTGCACTGGAGCGTCGGCGGTCATAATCTGACTCGGGAGGACCTCGAGGTGGGCGAGAGGTGGATGGCGGCGGTCACCCTGGCGAGTTAAGCTATGAAGGTCAATGGGCGTCTGGCGTCGCCCGATCCCACCACTTGCCGGCCCTACGCCGAGGGCGCCGGCAACTCCCGTGAGGAACTATGTGATGCTTCCTGCAGCGATTGAACAGGAGCGCCTCTTCGTGGCCGAGCGCCTCCTGTCCGAGATCGAACGCCGCCACGGCCTGCCCCACCCTTCAAACCGAGAAGTTCATCCTGTCATAGTCGATCGCTTTCTTACTGCCTACCTTCCGGAGACGAGAGACGGCCAACCGGCGCCATCCGCGCTCGAGTTTGCCTTCTCGCCCACGCTGACCGAGGCCTTGAATTTGGCTCGAGGGGTAGTGAGTGAGTCCGGCACCGGCTTTGGTGCCGCGTTGTACATCCACGACCTTGATACCAGCAATGGAGGGCCCGCTACTGAGGTCGAAACGACCGCAGCGGGCAACCAGTCGCAAACCTGATTCTATCTCGTCCTGGAGCAGTGAGGACTCCGGCCTCGGGCGGACAACGCTCGCGCGTCGCGGTCCTCACACTTCCGGCGGCTGCTCCTCCTGTTGTCTCCATCCCGGCCTGAGCTCTCCGAAGGTTCCGTGACCAAGCGTGATCTTCTGGCCCTCGAAGATTGGTCTCCCGAGGACGTCGAGACGCTGCTGAAGCTCGCCCAACGAA
>JBJMPB010000386.1:0-2884 GCA_045803455.1 Gemmatimonadales bacterium
GGCGCTGCACCACATCCGCGACGTCACCCTCGCCGAGGACGCCCACCAGCTCCGCACCGGCACCGCGCCCCGCGCCATGGCCAGCCTGCGCACCCTCGCCATCGGCATCCTGCGGCGGCACGGTCACCGCAACCTCGCCGCCGCCCTGCGTCGCAATGCCCGCCACGCCACCCGAGTCCTGCCCCTGCTCGGCATCACAAGCCCGTGAACCAGACACTCCGGCACTTTGACGGAGCCCTGACCAGACTACGGCCCCAGACGCGCGCACCGAGCATTTCCCGATCTGAGCAGAGCGTTCAATGCACGGAGGCAGCCGGCAGGACTCGAGCTGCAGCCGGTGATGGGCAGCGTGAACGGAGTATTACTGCCTCCGCCCAGCGTGCTGGTAGCGGAGGAGAACGGCCCGGGAGTCCAACGTCCGGGACTCGACGAGCTGCAGGTTGATCCGGTCCCCCAGGTCTTGGAACAGCGGCTTGCCGCCGCCCAGCACAACCGGGTGGACAACGATGTGGTATTCGTCGATCAGCCCGAGCCGGGTGAGGGTGGTCGGGAGGTTCGAGCCGCCCGTCAGCAGCAGGTCCTTGCCGGGCTGCTCCTTGAGCGCGGTCAGCTCCTCGGCGAGGTTCTCGCTGATCACATGGGTGTTCCAGGCGGCCTTCTCCAGGGTTCTGGAGAAGACGATCTTCGGCGTCGCCCGCCAGACGGGAGCGAACTCAAGGTCGTGCTCGTCGGTTGACATCGATTCCGCGTGCGGCCAGAAGCTCGACATCATGTCCCACGTGACGCGTCCGTAGAGGAAGGTGTCGACCCGATCGTTCAGTGCCCGGGAGTACGCGGACAACTCCGGGCCCATGGCCGGCCAGTCGAACTCGCCGTTTGGGCCCTCGATGAAGCCATCGAGTGACTCGTGGACCCAGTAGAGGATCTTCCTCATGGCTGCTCCAGTGGTTGGGGATGCTTGGCGGCGTGACGCTGATCCTACTCAAGCCCCATGACCACCCAACGGGCCAGCCAGGTTGGCCCAGCTCGGCGGAAGGCGGTAGGGCCGCTGTCAGAGCGGGGCAGTTGTAGCCGAGCGGATGCTGAGGGGCGTCGTACGACAAGCGTCAGGTGGCGGCATCAGCAGTTGAGAGCGGGGGGCCCAGCGGAAGGTCTTGCGTGGTCTACCGTTGAGTTAGGCGGCCGCGGCGGTGAGGTGCTCGGCAGGGTTCGTCGCGTCGTGGCTTGTCGGTCAGACCATGCGACTTGGCCCCATCGAGCTGCCTGGCTTGCTTAATCATGTGGCCCGTGATCTGCCGGGACGTCGAGGCGACGATCTGGTTCTACCACGACTTCCTCGGGTTCCCGCTGGTGGAGCTGGTCGAAAACCGCGACAACCCGGGATCCAGCCACGTCTTCTTCGACCTCGGCAACCGCAACCTGCTCGGGTTCTTCGACCTCCCGGGCCATGAGCACCCGCCGTTCAGCGAGACGATCCGCGGGGTGCAGCACATCGCCATCTCGGTTGGGCCGAGCAGTTCGAGACGGCGAGAAGCGTTCGACGAGTATCTGCGGTCGGACCGGGCGTCGACGACAGCCTGTAGTTCCGCGATCCCAACGGGATCAGCCTCGAGCTGTACCGCGAGGAGCTGGGGCTGTTCAACGGCGAGTCCCTGCTCCGCTGAATCCGCATGGTCGCCCCGCCCCAGTTCGGAAAGGGCGAGTACCAGGTGCCAACCTTACGGCAGGGCAGCTCGCGGAGTTCGGTCAGTGTAAGAAATTCTGAAGGTGAAATGTGGAATGGCGGGAGGAGCCGATCGATGCAACGGCGCATGTTGGCGCCAGCGGCGCTTCCAAGCCAGGAAAGCCCTGTATTTTGCTATGCTTTGCCAACCCTGACCGAGGAGGCTAGCCGTGGCGGTCAAGCAAGTTCGCGTCTCCGACCTATCGGGTCAACAGGCCGATGAGGACCACTTCGCCAAACTGATTGTCCATGAGCACCCCCAATACCAAGGACCCATCACTCTTGATGTCCTGCCCGAGGAGATCGGGGAGTTGCCCGAGAGCGAGCAATACGTGTCCGTTGAGGTCATCCAGCCGGGGGAGCGCAGCGGGCCACGGGCGTTGCTGTCGGTGGACCGGTTCAACAAGCTGGCCTCCAGCGGCGACATGAACTCGATTCTGATGAATGCCGTGGCCGAGCAGCCGCCGCAACGCCCAGCCCAGCCACGCCGGCGTGGCCGGGGGACCAGGGATGGCCAAGCCAAAGGTAAGGGCAAGGTGGAGTGGGGCCTGCCGCATCGTGGGCGCATCTCTCCCGAGGAAGCCGCCTACGTAAGAGCGCACCTTGACGAAGTCCAGAAACTGCGGGCAGAGCGCGGCATGCCGCTGATCGACCCAGCCGACCCCAGGACCAAGGAGCGCTACGGCCTGTAACACGTGGCGCTCCCGCCATCGGGACCTGACGGAGCCGGATGGTCATCTTGAGCGCTTCCAGGGCCAGATCGGTGGGTGCTGCCCGCGAGCTCCCACTCGCACGACCGAGACCGGGCCGATCTAGATCACGGCTGGATCGCGTTCGCCCATAGGCCAGTGCCCCCAGCCGTCCTGGCTGGGGGCACCGAGCAAGAGACTGGTCAGAATGGCGGCTGGTCGTTGAAGTCGCCGCCACGTTCGGCCTGCCGCTCCCGCCCTTCGGTGCGGTCGCTTTGGCCGCGTTCGCTGGCCCGTTCGACCTTGGCGGTAGCGAACTTCAGGCTGGCCCCGACCTCGTCGGCCTCGATCTCGGCCACTGACCGCTTCTCGCCTTCCGGGGTCTCCCAGCTGCGCTGGCGCAGTCGGCCGGTGACCATGACCCGATCGCCCTTGGAGAGGGAGTCGGCCAGGTGTTCGGCTTGGCCGCGCC
>JBJMPB010000388.1:0-4577 GCA_045803455.1 Gemmatimonadales bacterium
AGGGCCATGTGATCCCGGTGTCGCCGGATGGTTGAGGGCACGGGGCCAATGTATCGGGGCGGGATCACCAGTCAAGCGATCATTGGTGGACGGCAAACCCCTCGATGTGAACGTCGAGCGTGTGATTGACCCGGAGCCCCACGATTCCGGTGAGGTCCATCCGGTCGGCCGGTGCGCTGTACACGCTCTGCCCGTTAATCTTGAAGTCCACCTTCTTGGGGTCCTGTTTGGCATCGATCTCCAGCAGGTTGGTAGCTTTGCCCTGGGCATTGGCTTTCTTTACCGCCGAACTGGGCGTCCAGCCCTTCGTAACCTCGGAAGTCGCGTCTCCCTTTCTCTGCTTGATGAGGTAGGCTCCGTCCTCGCGCACCAGGAAATAGGTATACGTCTGATTCTTTCCTTCCAGCTGCTTCCCGCCGATAAACAGGCCATAGCCTTCCGGATGCCGTGGCTTCTTCATCTGGTGGAAGGTGGCGAGCGTATGAAACGGCCCCGTAGCCAGATCCTCGGCCCGATAGAGTATGGTGGCCGGTCCGAGCGTCAGGTGATAACCGGGCTCCATGGTGGCGAACCGAATCTTGCTGGGATCGCCTCCCTCGTCTGGGCGGGCCGTCCAGCCCGGGGGCAGTGCTGCTGGTTGAATGGCGCCTTCCTGCCTGCTGGTTGCCGTATCGGCGGATTGCGATGCCGCCCGGTTGGTCACCAGGAGGATTGCGGCGAGGAAGATTCGGAGTATCCGGGACGGCATTATGGTTTTCCGTCAATTGAGGGTGAGGAGATCGGCTTGCGGCCCTGGACCTCCACCTACTAACCTTGGCCACGTTCTGCTTTCTGCTTCTGCCCGGAGGATCCTGGTAATGTCCTGGCTGGCCATCCTTCTTGCGACCATTGGAGCCTCGCTGATACTCGGCGCGCTGACTTTCGTGTCGGCGCTCATCGGCGGGCTGGTTACCTCGATGATCGTATTGATGTGCGGGCCGCTGATCGACCGGCTGTTGGCCCGCCGGGACCGACGCTCCGCCTAGGATTCCGGCTCTGCGGTTTCCGGGCTCTCCGGTGTAGTTGCGGCCCGTAAGGCACCTTCGTAGTTGGTTTTAAGGCTCCCCAGCATCTCCCGCAGTCCTCGCACTCTAAACTGCAGCCCGCCCCCTCGCCGCAGCATGGTGCCCATCAGCCCCGCGCTTTCGGCTATGCCATTGAGACTCAAGGCTTGTGCGTTGCCCTTGATCTCATCCAGCAACCGGCCGAAACCACGAAGAATGGTTTCATCCACCTTGAGGCCGCCCATCTGCTCGATGATCCCATGCATCCGCTGGAACTTCGGAGGCAATCGCTCGAGAAAGGCTAGTTGAGCCTGCTGGCGGCTTGAGAGTTTATGTGCCATGGCATAGGGGTTGGCCGTCCTCGAATCTAGTGCCTCCGGAGCAACCCCGCCCCGTCTCAGGTTGAATCTTGATGCCGCTTTCTCCGTAGTAGGGTTCTCGGTCGATTTTCGAGGGTCCCGACCGACTACCAGTTGATCGGTCTACCACTTCGGCCAGCAGAAGCCCGGTAAGAACCTCAGTGTCGAGACCTGTGACCCGGACTCATTCATGAAGATTTCCGACCTCTCCATTCGTCGCCCCGTTCTGGCCAGCATGCTCAGCCTCGCGTTGGTGCTGTTCGGGATCATTGGCTATACCCAGCTTGCCGTCCGCGAGTTTCCCGATGTGGACGCTCCCATCGTTTCAGTCAGTACGGTGCTGCCGGGGGCCAACCCGCAGGTGGTCGAATCCGCAGTCACCGACATCCTGGAAGAGGAGCTGAGCACCGTCGAGGGTCTGCGAACGCTGACCAGCTCCAGCGGCGAGGGTGTCAGTAACATCTCCTTGGAGTTCAATCTCGAGCGGGACGTCGAGGCAGCTGCGCAGGACACGCGGGATAAAGTTGCCCGGGTCAGGGAGCGGCTTCCCGAGGACGTCGAGGAACCTGTAGTCGCCAAGCAGGATGCCGACGCGCAGCCCTTCTTCTGGTTGGCGCTCACCGGGGAGAACTACGACCTGCTTCAGCTCTCCGACATTGGAGACCGGCTGGTCAAGACCCGGCTGCAGAGTCTGCCGGGTGTAGGACAGGCGCGCATCTTCGGCGAGCGCCGTTTCTCCATGAGGGTCTGGCTGTCGGCTTCGGAGCTGGCCGCCCGGGGGCTCACCGTTCAGGACGTCCAGCAGGCCATCCGGTCTCGCAACGTCGAGGTGCCTGCCGGCCGGATCGAGTCGGAGCGGCGGGAGTTCACGGTCCGCTCGATGGGCGAGCTGAAGACGCCCGAAGAGTTCGGGAACTTGGTGGTCAGCAACACCGATGGCGTGCTGGTCAAACTCAAGGATCTGGGGCGGGTAGAGCTGGGGGCCGAAGACGAGCGCAGTACGCTCCGGTTCAAAGGCACTCCGTCGGTAGCCATCGGGGTGATCCGGCAATCCAAGGCGAACATCATCTCCGTGGCTGAAGCAATTCGCGGCGAGCTCCCCCGGATCCAGGCTTCGTTGCCTCCCGGCGTCTCGATTCATCCGGCATTCGATCAGTCCATTTTCGTTCAACGTTCGATCCAGGAAGCCGAGGAAACACTCGGCATTGCGGCGCTACTGGTCGTGATCATCATTTTCCTGTTTCTCCGGAATCTGCGAGCCACGATCATCCCTGGTCTGGCCATCCCGACGTCGATCATTGCCGCATTCGCGATCATGTACTTCCTGGGATTTTCCATCAACAACTTCACCCTACTGGCCCTGACTCTGGCCATCGGCATCGTGGTGGATGATGCCATCATCGTGCTGGAGAACGCGTACCGGCACCAGGAGGAGCTGAAGGAGAGCCCCCAGGAAGCCGCCATCAACGGTACCCGGGAGATCGCATTTGCCGTCCTGGCAACCACCATCTCACTGGTGGCGGTGTTCACTCCACTGGCGTTCCTGAAGGGTTCTACGGGACGCCTGTTCAACGAGTTCGGGATTGCGGTTGCCGGGGCCGTCATCATCTCGGGATTCGTGGCGCTGACTCTTACGCCAATGCTCTGCGCCAAAATCCTGCGGGTGCCGCCCCGCCATGGACGGCTATACCGGATTCTGGAGGAAGGATTCAACCGGCTGGCATCTGGCTATGCCCGAACGCTGGCTTTGGCGCTACGGCACCGCTGGGCGGTGGTTGGAGCAGCCGTGCTGGTTACCCTCGGTGCCGTCCTGGTGTTCCGCTCACTCAAGCGGGAGTTCGTACCCCCGGAGGACCGAGGCTGGTTCTTCTCTTTCATCATTGCGCCCGAGGGCTCCTCGCTGGCCTATACCGATAGCTACCAGCGGCAGGCTGAGGCGATTCAGGCCAAGACCAAGGGGATCGACAGCTATTTCAGCGTGGTGAACATCGGTGACGGGGTCAGCCGTGGCATCATCTTCACCAATCTGGTCGACTGGTCCAAGCGCAATCGATCGGTGCAAGACATCATCTCCGAAGTTCAGGGCCAGTACTTCGCCATTCCGGGGGTGTTTGCCTTTGCCAACAATCCCCCGGCGTTTGGGTGGGGAAGTCCGGTGAACTTCGTCATTCAGCATCCCGATTTCGATCTGCTGGCCAAGGGCAACGATACCCTGCTGGCTCGGGCGCGGCAGATTTCCGGGCTGATCAACGTGGACAGCGATCTCCGGGTCAACAAGCCGCAGCTCACAGTGAGCTTCGACCGGGATCGGGCCGAAGATCTTGGAGTGCCGGTGGCGGACGTCGCCACGACCTTGCAGGTGCTGCTGGGCGGGAACAAGACGAGCACGTTCACCCGCGCCAACAAGCAGTACGACGTGATGATTCAGCTCGACCCCAGGGCCCGGGCCACGCCCAGTGACATGACCGGTCTGTACGTCAGAGGCAGAGGCGGCGAGCTGGTGAAGCTGGAGGCGCTGGCCAGCGTCGAGGAGGGGGTCGGTCCCCGGGAGCTCAACCACTTCGATCGGGTCCGGTCGGCTACCCTCACCGCGAGTCTTGCGCCCGGCTTCACCCTTGGCGAAGCCCTCGACTCACTCAACCGGTTAGCCACAGAGGTACTGCCTAAGGGAAGCAGCACCGCTCTGGCCGGGGAATCCCGGGAGTTGGAGGAGAGTGGGTCGGCGCTCTATTTCGCCTTTCTTCTGGCGCTGGTCGTGGTGTTCATGGTTCTGGCCAGCCAGTTCGAATCCCTGATTCATCCGTTCACCGTGCTGTTGGCCGTTCCCCTGGCGGTCACCGGGGCGCTATTCACCCTCAAGCTGGCGGGCTCCACCCTCAATGTGTACAGCCAGATCGGCATGATCCTGTTGATCGGCTTGGTGTCCAAGAATTCGATTCTGCTGGTCGAATACATCAATCAGCTGAAGGAGCGGGGGATGACGGCGCTGGACGCGGCGCAGGAGGCTGGAAGAATCCGGCTTCGGCCCATCCTGATGACGTCTGTGGCGACGGTCATGGGCGCTCTGCCCATCGCACTGGGGCTGGGAGCGGGATCCCTCAGCCGGCGCCCACTGGGCTACGCCATCGTCGGCGGCCTCATCTTCTCCACCCTGCTCACACTCTATGTGGTGCCC
>JBJMPB010000404.1:0-2965 GCA_045803455.1 Gemmatimonadales bacterium
GCCGGGATCATGATGTCCATCCCGGCGGTCAAGGGCGTTGAGATCGGGATGGGCTTCGAGGCGGCTCGCAGGCCGGGCTCCGAGGTGCATGATCCTATTCAAGGGAGCGGGGAAGCGGGGGAGCGGGGAGGGGGGACTGACCCACGCGGCGGGTTCAGGAGACCAACCAACAACGCCGGAGGGCTGGAGGGCGGGATCACAAATGGGGAACCGGTTGTTGTTAAGGTGGCAATGAAGCCGATCTCCACCCTGATGTCCCCCCTCACCACAGTCGATCTCGCATCAGGGCAGCCGGCCAAAGCGGTGAGCGAGCGATCGGATGTCACGGCGGTTCCGGCAATGGGCGTGATCGCCGAAGCGGTGATGGCCCTGGTGCTGGCCGATGCCATGCTGGAGAAGTTCGGGGGCGACTCTCTGGCCGAGATGCGCCGGAACTACGACGGCTACGTGGCCGCGCTGGGTTCCCGCTGGCTCGAGCGGAGTCAGGCGAGGGAGGGTTGATGCCCCGCCATATCGTGCTGGTGGGATTGCCCGGAGCAGGCAAGAGCACTGTCGGCAAGCTGGTAGCGGATGCGTTGAACACCTTCGTCATCGACATCGATTCGCTCCTGGTCCGCGAGATGGGTATGCCGGTGAGTCAGATCATCGGGATGGTGGGAGAGCCTCGATTCCGGGAGATGGAACGTGACGCGGTCAAGGCCGCTCAGGCCAGGGAGCCATGCGTGATCGTCCCCGGCGGGGGATGGGCGGCACAGCCGGGCCAGTTGGACGGAGCAAAGCAAGCCGCCCTGGTTATTTACCTGGGGTGTCTGCCGGCTACCGCCTTGAAACGTTGTGAGCAGGGCGAGGCCCGTCCTTTGCTGGCGGGAGTGGACCCGAGCCAGCGGATGCAGGCGGTGTTCGAGGAACGCGAGCCGTTTTACAAGCAGGCGCACCATCAGATAAACACCGAGAACACCCCGCCTGAGGCGGTCGCGGCCGAGGTGATGGCCCTGGCTCGACAGCACGGGGGCTGGTTTTCGAGGAGCTAGGAGCTCCCAGCCCGCAGCACCCAGCCAGCAAACTTGCATTTGGCCCGGAGGTGCGGGTTTCTTGCTACCTGCCGGCTTGATGGTTGAATGAGTCGGATACCTACACTGGAGTCTATGGCAACGAGAACGCGAAGGACGGGAAAGACCGGAAGATCCGGGCGCACGGGAAGGAGAGCCCCTGAGCAGAATGCCGGCTCAGCCAAGGCTTCAGCCCCGGCTACGCCCGCGCGCACCCCGAAGGTGAGTCGCGCCAAGAACAACGGCGCGCGCACTCGAGGGGACGGTCGTCCTGCGCTCGTTATTGTCGAGTCGCCCACCAAGGCCAAGACTATCGGTAAGTACCTCGGCTCGGGTTACGACGTAAAGGCCACCGTTGGCCACCTCCGAGATCTGCCAACCCGGGAGCTCGGCGTTGACGTGGAGAACGGGTTCGAGCCCAAGTACGTCACCATCAAAGGCAAGACAAAGACTCTGGCCGAGCTGAAGAAGGCGGCCAAGGCCGCGTCTGCCATTTACCTGGCCACCGACCCGGACCGCGAGGGAGAGGCCATCGCCTGGCATGTGGCGGAACAGATCCGGCAGGGCCTGCCCGCTTCCATTCGTACTCACCGGATCCTGTTCCACGAGATCACCAAGGAGGCCATTCAAGAGGCGCTCCGGGATCCGGGTAAGATCGACGATCGCAAGGTGGATGCGCAGCAGGCCCGCCGCATTCTTGATCGTCTGGTCGGCTACAAGGCCAGTCCCATTCTCTGGCACAGCATCAAGACCGGCCTCTCGGCCGGACGGGTCCAGACTGTCGCGCTTCGGCTGATCGTGGAGCGGGAGCGGGAAATCCGCGCGTTCAAGCCTCAAGAGTACTGGACCATCGATGCACTCTGCGCCAAGGATGGGCAAACCTTCGAAGCCGCGCTGGCCAAAGTCGGGGGCCATAAGCCGCAGCTTCACACCGAGGCCGATGCCCGTGCCGTGGTAGACGCAGTCAGGCCCCGGCCGTTCGTCGTCACCAAGGTCGAGAAACGAAACCGCAAGAAGAATCCCGCGGCGCCGTTCACCACCAGCACGCTGCAGCAGGAGGCCGCCAAGAAGCTGGGCTTCTCCTCCCGCCGCACCATGCGCGCCGCGCAGGATCTCTACGAAGGTATGGACGTCGGCGAAGACGGACCGGTGGGTCTCATCACTTACATGCGAACGGATTCACCTCAGGTATCAGAGACGGCCATTGCCTCGGTCAGAGGCTTCATCAAGAAGAACTACGCCAAGTCGTACCTGCCCGAAGAAGCCAACATCTACAACCCGAAGAAGAATGCTCGGGTGCAGGGTGCCCACGAGGCCATTCGGCCCACCGACGTCAGCCGGCGGCCGGAGCAGATTCAGCAGTATCTCGAGCCGGACCAGTACCGTCTCTACCAGCTGATCTGGCAGCGCTTCGTGGCCTCGCAGATGACGCCGGCCGTCTATGACATGACGGTCGTGGAGTTCGATCTCGGCGAGTACCTGTTCCGGGCAACGGGCTCGGTGCTCCTGTTCAACGGCTATCATGTCATCTACACCGAGGGCCGGGAAAAAGAGGAAGGCAAGACCATGGACGATCTCCCGCCCATTCCGCCGCTTGCGGTGGGAGACCAGGTCGAGGTCCGAGAGATCACGCCCAATCAGCACTTCACCGAGCCACCCCCGCGCTTCTCGGAGGCCAGCCTGGTCAAGGAACTGGAGCGGCTCGGCATCGGGCGGCCGTCCACCTACAGCGCTATCATCTCAACGCTCTCGGCCCGGGAATATGTGAAGGTAGACCAGAGACGCTTCTTCCCCACCGAGCTGGGCGAGATGGTGGAGAAGATCATGGTCGGCAAGTTCCCCGGAATCTTCAATGTCGAGTTCACCTCCGAAATGGAGGACGAGCTGGACCGGATCGAAGATGGGGAGCTCAAGTG
>JBJMPB010000407.1:0-3368 GCA_045803455.1 Gemmatimonadales bacterium
GCCCTCTGTTGTTTCAGTCCCGCGCCTGGAGAGGTCGCTCGGAAGCCTGGCGTATCAACGATCGCACCGGCTCGGAGAGGTGTTCTCCATAATGAAGCAGAAACACCCCGCGAGAGCGCCTTTGCATAAGGAACGCGATCAGCGGGGTGTCGGCCTTGGCCGCGTTGCAGTCCCGGCAAGCGAGCACCAGGTTGTCCGGACGGTCGTATGCCGTCTGACCCCTGCGGGGTCGGACGTGGTCCAGGGTAATGGTGTCTTCGCTGGTTTCGGTGCCGCAATATGCGCAAACCGGCCCGTGCTGGGCCAGCAACCAATCGCGGTGCGACTGCATGGAACGACCAGGGGAACGACGGAAACTAGGGACGGAAACTGCGGAATGTCTTCGAGATCTGCGTGCCACAAAATACCGAGTTAAGGGTTGAATTGGACCTGCAAGCAGGTCGCCTGACTACACCAAAGAAACCTAGCAAGAATGACGCCAAATTGACAGCCCGAGGTGGTCTAACCTATGGTCCGGCTGATCTTTTCTCCACTTCGGCGGCCTCGGCCCGGTGACGGCCATCGACCAGCAGGCCCCACCGACGATCGTAGGGGTGGACCAGGGACGTGGGCCTATTCTCGTCCCGAACCATGGGCCTTCCCTCGTTGGCCCACTTGAATAACCCGCCCGAGAGGTTGACCACGCTGGTATAGCCCGCCCGATTGAGCCAACTCGTTACCCGAGCCCCCCGGTACCCGGCCGACGAATAGACCACGATGGCCTCCGAGGGACGGCTTCCCCGCAGCGCCCGCATACTTGGCTTATAGGGGTCGATGGGTACGGCCCCGCGGAGATGGCTGAGTGCAAACTCGGGCTGGGTACGGGCATCCAGGATCAAGGGCTGAGGTTGGCCGGTGTCGTCCTGCCATCGCCCGAGATCCTGAGTGCTGATCCATTTCACCTCGGGAAACCGGGCCGCAATCCGGCGCTGAAGGATCTCGAAGGCGACCGGCCGTCCGGCCACCAACAGGACGATCGCTCCCACCAGGATCGGCAGGACAATGATGATGAGGAGGAACTTGAGCCAGCCGGGCATGGCCAAAGGTAGGGAAGGGCGGGAAAGTCGGGAAGGACGGGAAGGTATGTCCCTCCGATCCTTCCCGCCTTTCCCATCTTACCAATTATCTTCCGAACTCACCCGCCCGAGGGGTCTCCCCTGAACGCCGAAAGCACCCAAGCCCGAGTCGCTCGCCCCGACGGCTCACCCTCTCTCAATCGCGAAGCCGATATCGATCCCGAGCTGGTCTGGCGCGGCATTAACGCCATCCGCGCGCTTTCCATGGATGCGGTCGAGCAGGCGCAATCAGGCCATCCCGGCACGCCGATGGCCCTCGCGCCGGCCGCCTATCTGCTGTGGACCCGTTTCCTGCGGCACAATCCGCGAAACCCGGAATGGCCCGACCGCGATCGATTCGTGCTGTCCTGCGGCCATGCGTCGATGCTGCTCTACTCGGTGCTCTACCTCAGCGGGTACGATCTCTCGCTGGAAGACCTGAAGAACTTCCGGCAATGGGGATCGAAGACGCCGGGCCATCCTGAACGCGGACACACTCCCGGAGTGGAGACCACCACCGGACCGTTGGGGCAGGGCTTTGGGAATGCGGTAGGAATGGCCATGGCCGAACGGTTCCTGGCGGCACACTTCAACCGGCCCAACCATGCCATAATCGACCATCGGGTCTGGGCCTTTGCCAGTGATGGCGATCTCATGGAAGGGGTCGCCAGTGAAGCCGCCTCGCTGGCGGGACATCTCCGGCTGGGCAAGCTCACGGTGGTCTACGATGACAACCATATCACCATAGATGGCGACACCGCCCTCACTTTTTCCGAGGATGTGCCGCGGCGGTTCGAGGCCTATGGCTGGCGGGTGCTCAAGGTAGCGGACGGGAACGACCTGTCTGCCATCAGCCAGGCGTACGAGACCGCGCGTGCGGAGTCGGCCAAACCCACGTTGATCTCGCTGCGCACGGTCATTGCCGATCCCGCCCCAACCAAGCGCAACAGCGCTGACGCACATGGCGCTCCTCTGGGAGCCGACGAGGTCCGCCGCACCAAGGAGATTTTGGGCTGGCCCCAGGAGCCGAAGTTCTATGTTCCGGACGACGCTCTGGAGCACTTGAGGTCGGGATTAGGACGGGGAGCCGAGCTGGAGACCGGCTGGCGCAACCGTCTCGCTGCGTACGCCGCGGAATTCCCCGAGCCGGCTCGGGAGCTCGAGCAGTGGCTTTCGGGATCGCTTCCTCCGGATTGGGACCGGCCCTGAGCGGAGATCGAGCAGGGAGAGAAGCCGCTAGCAACCCGTCAGGCGTCGGGGCTCGCCCTTCAGGCCCTTGCCACGTCCGTGCCCAACCTGGTTGGGGGCTCCGCCGACCTCGGCAGCAGCACGGGAACCACGCTCAAGCAAGGCGGGAGCTTCGGTCCAGCATCGGCCGGGCGCGTCATTCACTGGGGCGTGCGGGAGCACGGGATGGGCGCGTGCCTGAACGGCATTGCGGCTCACGGTGGGCTGCGGCCCTTCGGCAGCACCTTTCTCGTCTTCTCCGACTACATGAAGCCGGCTATCCGGCTCGCCGCCATCATGCGGCTGCCGGTGATCTACATCGGGACCCACGACTCGATCGGCCTGGGAGAGGACGGACCTACCCATCAACCCGTCGAGCATCTCGCCATGCTGAGGGCCATTCCCAACCTGGTCACAATACGACCGGCGGATGCAGGCGAGACCATCGAAGCATGGAAAGTGGCCATGGAGCGAAGCACCGGGCCAACCATTCTGGTGCTCACCCGGCAGAAGCTCCCGGCTTTGACCCGAGATGGGGTAAGCGCCGCCGAAGGAACCCGCCGGGGTGCCTATGTCGTGCGCGACGCCAACGGCGGTAAGCCGGACGCGATAATCATTGGGACCGGCTCCGAGGTCGTGATTGGCCTGGCGGCGGCCCAGCTGCTGGAGCAGGACGAAATCCGCATCCGGGTGGTATCGATGCCTTCGTGGGAGCTCTTTGCGGCACAAACTGAGAACTATCGTGACGCGGTACTCCCGCCTTCGGTTCGGGTCCGGGTAGCGGTCGAAGCGGGTGGCCCCATGGGATGGTCGCGCTGGACCACGGACGAAGGCACCATGATAGGCATCGAGGGGTTTGGGGCATCGGCACCGGGCGAGCGACTGTTCCAGGAATTCAAGCTCACGCCCGAGCACGTCGCACACACCGTCAGGAGGCTGATGCATGCCGCCGGCTAATCCACTCCTCCGTCTCACCGAATTGGGGCAGAGTGTCTGGTACGACTACATCACCCGGGATCTTCTGAGCTCGGGGGAGCTGGAGCGGCT